>JBDLTR010000034.1:0-21637 GCA_039805705.1 Pseudomonadota bacterium | reverse complement strand
GAGACGGGCATGCGGCTGGTGGACGTGTTTGCGCCGCCGCGCGATGATTTCTCGCTCAAGCCCGGGCTGGTCTGCAATGCCGACGAGTACCCGCTGCCCGAGCGGCTGCATGGCGTGGCCGCCCCGGCCGGCGCCGCTTGAGCCGGAGCCTGCGCATGAGCACTTTTTTGCAAGACCTCCAGCAGCCCGGTGTTTGCCGCTTCGGCACCTGGGTCAAGCTGCCCACCCTCGAGACCCTGGAGCTGTTGGCGCTGGCCGGCTTTGACTTCGTGGTCGTCGACATGGAGCACGCGCCCCACACCTTCGAGACCGCCTACCGCTGCATCGTCGCAGCGCAGGGCTTTGGCATGCGCGCCCTGGTGCGCTTGCCCGATTCGCAGGGCACCTATGTGCAACGCATCCTCGACAGCGGCGCCGACGGCGTGCTGGTGCCGCGCGTGCGCGACGCGCAAGAAGCGCGGCAACTCATGGACGGCATGCTCTTCAGCCCGGTGGGTTCACGCGGCCTGGGCATCACCTCGCGCGCGGGCCACTGGGGCCTCAAGCCCACGCCGCAGTACGTCGAAGAAGGCAACAAGCAGGTGTTCCGGGGCGTACAACTCGAGGACCCCTCCGCCCTGCGCGACGTGGCGCAGATCCTGGATGTGCCCGGCGTCAACGCGGCCTTTGTCGGGCCCGGCGATTTGGCCTTGTCCAGCGGCAAGCCGGCCACCCACCCCGACAACGCCACCCTGATTGATGCTTTGCTGGCCACCACCCGCGCACGCGGCGTGCCCTGTGGCACGGCGGTGGGCGATGCGGCGGCGGCCAAGCAGGCGCGCGAGCGCGGCTTCAACTTCGTGATGGTGAGCAACGACACCACGCTGTTTGGCAAAGCCGCCGCCGATTTGGTGCGCGGCTTCAAAGGCTGACCGTGGCGGCCACCTCCGTGCTGGGTCCCACCGTGCCGCTGCGCGGCCTGTGCCGCATGAGCACCGAGCGTGCGCAGCGCGGTTACCGCCTGACCCAGTTCCTCACCAGCATGCGCGCGCCCGCCCAGCGGGACGCGTTCCTCAGCGACCCGGAGGCCTGCATGGCGCAGGCCGGGCTCACGCCGACCGAGTGCGACATGATTCGCCGCCGCGATTACGACGCCATGCTCGACCACGGCGCTTCCAATGTGGCGATCGGCAAAGCCAGCGCGGCGCTGGGCACCACCCTGGTGGCGCGCGGCGCCAAGGGCCGGGGTCAAAGCCCCGAGGCCTTCATCGCTGAGCGCAAGCGCGCCAACCAAGGACAGCCATGGCAGTTTTGATCGGGGGCATCGGCTCTTCCCACGCCCCGTCCATCGCCTTCGCCTACGATGCCGGGCACCAGGACAGGCCCGAGTGGAAGCCGTTTTTCGACGCCTATGGCCCGGTGCGGCAATGGCTGGCCGCGCAGCGCGTGGACACCCTGGTGGTGTTCTACAACGACCACCTCAACCATTTCCAGTTCAGCGCCTACCCGACCTTTGCCATCGGCGTGGCCGAGCAGATGCCGATCTGCGACGAGGGCGCTGGCCCGCGGCCCTTCCCGCCGGTGCCGGGCAACACGGATCTGGGCTGGCACCTGGTCAATCGCCTGGTGGCCGAAGACTTTGACCTCACGGTCTGCCAGGACATGCAACTCGACCACGGGGTGATGTCGGTGCTGCCCTTGCTGGTGCCCACGCCCTGGCCGGTCAAGGTGATCCCGATCAATGTGAACGTGCTGCGCGAGCCCTTGCCTTCGCCGAGCCGCTGCTACCGTCTGGGGCAAGCGGTGGGGCGTGCCTTGCGCGACAGCCCGCAGGACGCGCGCGTGGCGGTAGTCTCCACCGGCGGCCTGTCGCACCAGCTGCATGGCCCCGATTTCGGTTTCACCAACCCCGAGTGGGACAACAGCTTCATGGACTTGCTGGTCAAGGACCCGCAGGTGCTGAGCGAGGCCAGCCACGAGGACTACATGCTGCGCGGCGGTGTGGAGTCGGTGGAAATGATGATCTGGCTGGCCATGCGTGGCGCTCTGGGCGAACACGCCGCGCCGTTCAAACCCATCCAACGCCACTACTGGGCGCCGATGCTGACGGGCTATGGCCTGCTGGCGTTGGAAGTGCCCGCCACCCATTGAACACAGGGGCTGTCCCATGACCCGAAAAAGCATTTACATCGACGGCTTCTCGCACGGCAACAACCCGGTGCCGGCGGCCTGCGTGATCGGCCACACCCTGATGACCGGCGCGATTTTCGGCACCGTGCGCGAAACCGGCAAGGTGCCCGAGTTCGAGGCCGAGCAGTGCCGGCTGATGTTCGAGAACGCGCGCCGCATTTTGGAAGCGGCAGGTGGCTCGTTCGAGGATGTGCAGAAGATGACGTTCTTCCTGCGCCCCGAGGCTTCGCGTGAGCTGCTCAACACGCACTGGGTAGCGGCCTTCCCCGATGCCGCTTCGCGCCCGGCGCGCCACGTGATCGTCTCCAACACCTTGCCCGCCAGCATGTCGATGCAATGCGACATGCTGGCCCAACTGCCCACGGGCGCCTGAGCCGGCCGCCATGCCCGCCAGCCCCCTCGAGCGCGCCCCACCGAGCATCCCCATGAGCACACCTGTCGCACCGATCGAAGAAGGCAACCCCACCGAAGACTCCCGGGCGTTTCGCCGATGCCTGGGCCAGTTCACCACCGGCGTGACGGTCATCACCGCCTGCCATGGCGAGCAGATGGTCGGCATGTCGGTCAACTCTTTTTCGGCCCTCTCGCTGGAGCCGCCGCTGGTGCTGTGGTCCATCCGCCGCGAATCGGGCAGCCTGCCGGTGTTCCGCGAGGCCAGCCACTTCGCGGTCAATGTGCTGGCGGCCGACCAGGTGAGCGTGTCCAGCCTGTTCGCCTCGCCCAAGGAAGACAAGTTCGCCCAATCGCGCTGGTCATTGGGGCCATCGGGCGCACCGCTGCTGGCGGGCACGATCGCGCAGATGGAGTGCCGGCTCGAGCAAGTGCTCGAAGGGGGCGATCACCTGATTTTGGTTGGCCGTGTCGAGCGCTACGCGCGTTTTGTCGGCGAGCCACTGCTCTTCACCCAGGGGCGCTACGCCATCACCCAAGAGCACCCTGGGGCCGAGCAGACCCCATCGCCCGCTGTGGTGCGTTCGGAGTGCCCGCAGGATGCGATCGACGGCTCTTTGCTGCGCTTGCTGCACTACGCCAGCAACCAGATGTCCTCGTGCTTCGATGCGCACCGCATGATCGAGGGCCTGAACGTGGCCCAGTTCCGCTTTTACGGCTGGCTGCGCACCCAGTCGCGCAGCCTGGAGCAGCTCAAGCAACTGACCTACCTGGGCAGCCGCGATGCCGACGACACGGTGGCGGTGCTGACCGAAAAGGGCCACCTGAGCAAAGACGCCAGCGGCATCTTGCAACTCACCCCGGCCGGGCGCGAGCGGGCCGAAGCGATCGCGCGCCGCGTGGCCGCTTTTGAGGCCGATCTTTTCCAAGGCCTGTCCGAGGAGGACCTGGCCACCACCCGCCGTGTGCTGGGCGCATTGGCCCAGCGCAGCGCCCAAGCCGCCGTCACCTGAAGACAGCGGCCTCAGAACCTTCAGCGTTTCAACCCCCCAAAAATTTTCAACCAGGAGACAAGATGAAGCTGACCCGAAAACTCTTTTGCAGCGTGGTGGCACTCGCGCTGGCCGCGCCCATGGTGCAAGCCCAGTCCGATTACCCCAACAAGCCGATCCGCATCGTGGTGCCCTATGCCGCCGGTGGCGGCACCGATGCGCTGGCGCGCATCGTCGCCAAAAGCATGACGACGCATCTGGGCCAAACGGTGCTGGTCGACAACAAGCCCGGTGGTGGCACGGCCATTGGCGCCTCGGAAATCGCCCGCGCCGCGCCCGACGGTTACAACCTGCTGTGGGGCGATAACACCACCTTCTCGCTCAACCCCTTCCTCTACAAGAAGCTGTCCTACTCGCCGATGGACGACTTCGCGCCCATCAGCCTGACGCTCAAGGGCGCCTTGACCTTGGTGGCCGCGCCCAACACCGGTTTCAAGTCGGTGGCTGATGTGCTGGCCTACGCCAAAGCCAATCCCGCCAAGCTGCAGTACGGCTCGGCCGGCAATGGCACGCCCCACCATCTGGCCATGGAGGCGCTCAAGCTGCGCGCCGGCGTGCAAATGCTGCACGTGCCCTACAAGGGTGAAGGCCCGGGCCTGAATGACCTGCTCGGGGGCGTGACGCAGCTGATGTTCGTCGGCAACACCATCGCCAAGCAGCACGTCGAAGGTGGCCGCTTGAAAGCGCTGGCCACCGCCGATGGCGCACGCAACGCCAGCATGCCGGACCTGCCCACCGTCGGTGAAACCTTGCCGGGCTTCAGCTCCAACTACTGGCACGCTCTGGTGGCGCCCGCCAAAACGCCTGCGGCCATCATTCAGAAAATCAACGAAGCCTATGGCAAAGCCATCCGCGAGCCTGAGGTCGTCGCTTTCATGACCAAATCGGCGGCGGGCAATACGCTGAACCTGACCACACCGGCCGAGCTGCGCAAGCACATGGAAGAGCAGCTCAAGGTCTCGGCCGAGCTGGTCAAGGCCATCGACCTGAAGATGGACTGAGCCTCATGGCGCAAGACGCTGTGCTCGGGCCCACCGTGGCCTTGCGTGGGCGCATCCCTTTCACCAGCGAGCGCTCGGCCCGGGCCTACCGGCTCAACCAGTGCCTGGCCTCGCTGCGTGAAGAAAAGTCCCGCCAGGCTTTCCTGGCCGATGCCGAGGCCTTCATGGCCAGCTTTGGCCTCACCGAGCACGAATGCGCGCTCATGCGCCAGCGCGACTTCACCGCCTTGCAAGAGTACGGTGCGTGTCTGCTGAGCCTGGGCAGCGCGCTGGATGTGATGGGCCTCACGCTGGTGGAATTTGGCGCGCTCGCGCGTGGCCAGACCGCGGCGGATTTCGTGGCGCACAAGCGCGCCCAGTCGAAAGGCCAAGCATGGCAGTTTTGATCGGTGGGATCGGCGCTTCGCACGCGCCCTCCATCCACCACGCGTTTGACCACCGGCACCAAGACCAGCCGGTCTGGCGCCCGCTGTTCCAATCCTTTGAGCCGGTGCGCCAGTGGTTGGAAGACCGGCAGGTCGACACCCTGATCGTGGTCTACAACGACCACCTGCACCGCTTCCAGTTCGACGCTTATCCGACCTTTGCGCTGGGCGTGGCGCCCAGCATGCCGCTGGCCGACGAGGGCAAGGGCCCGCGTCCCTTTCCCGACGTGCCCGGCAACCCCGCGCTGGCCTGGCACCTGGCCAAAAGCCTGGTGGCCGATGAGTTTGACCTGACCGTGTGCCAGGAGATGGCGCTCGACCACGGCGTGATGACCGTGCTGCCTTTGCTGGCCGACCCGCCCTGGCCCTGCCGCGTCATCCCGCTGGCCGTGAACGTGCTGCAAGAACCCTTGCCAACGCCACGGCGCTGTGCCCGCTTGGGCGAGGCGATCGGCCGCGCCGTGCGCAGCCACAGCGGCGACGAGCGCGTGGCGGTGCTGGCCACGGGCGGTTTGTCGCACCAGCTGCATGGCCCCGACTTTGGCTTCACCAACCCCGAGTGGGACAACCGTTTCATGGACCTGCTCGAGCGCCAGCCCGAGGTCTTGGCGCAAGCCTCGCACCAGGACTACATGGACCGTGGCGGCACCGAAAGCGTGGAGATGATGATGTGGCTGTCCATGCGCATGGCCCTGGGCCCGGCAGAGAAGCTGCAACGCATCCAGCGTTTTTACTGGGCGCCCATGCTGACCGGCTACGGCGTCCTGGCCTTTGAAGTGCAGCCCTGAACGGACGCTGCGCCGCACCGGCATGCCGTTCGCCGCGGCACGCGCCCCTTCGAACCGTTTCTTTTTCTAAACACCCCGCCCCACCACCATGACCGCTTTGCAACTCGACACCACCCACGACCCCGCGCGCCGCAGCTGGGTGAGCTCCGCCAACCTGGACAGCACCGACTTCCCGATCCAGAACCTGCCCTTTGGGCGCTTTCGCCGAAACGCACAGGACCGCTGGACCTTGGGTGTGGCCATCGGTGACCAGGTGCTGGACCTGCGCGCGGCCATCGCCGCCGGTTTGAACCTGCCCCCGTCACTCGCCGGCGAAGACCTGGCCGACTTCATGGGCCAAAGCGCGGCCACGCGCGCACAGGTTCGCCGCACCTTGTCGGATGCCCTGGGCGAAGGCGCCGCGCAGGCCGCATCGCTCAAGAGCTGTCTGGTGCCCATGGCCCAGGTGCAGATGGGCTTGCCCTGCACCATCCGCGGCTACACCGACTTTCTCACCGGCGTCCACCACGCGCGCGAAGCCGGTCGCCTGTTTCGCCCCGACGAGCCGCTCACGCCCAACTACAAATGGGTGCCCATCGCTTACCACGGTCGCACCTCCAGCATCGTGCCCAGTGGCACGCCGGTGCGCCGCCCCAAGGGGCAGACCACGGCCGATGGCAAAGTGGCGCGCTTTGGCCCGAGCGCCCGCATGGACTATGAGTTGGAAGTCGGCGTGCTGGTGGGCCAGGACAACGCGCTGGGCGATCCGGTGGCCATCGACGCCGCCGAAGACCACTGGTTTGGCCTGGTGCTGCTCAACGATTGGTCGGCGCGCGATGTGCAGCGCTGGGAGGCGCAGCCGCTGGGCCCGTTCTTGGCCAAGAACTTCGCCACCAGCATCTCGCCCTGGGTCATCACCCGCGAAGCCCTGGCGCCGTTTCGCCTGGCCGCCCCGGCCCGCGCCGCGGACGACCCCGAGGCCTTGCCGCACCTGCACTCGGCGCGCGACCAGCAAGCCGGTGGCATCGACCTCACGCTCGAGGTCTGGCTGCAAAGCCCGCGCATGCCCGAGCCCGCGCGCCTAATGCAAAGCCATTTTCGCAACTCGGCTTACTGGACGGTGTCGCAAATGATCGCCCACCACACCAGCAACGGCTGCAACCTGCAGGTCGGTGACTTGCTGGGCACCGGCACCCAATCGGGCCCCAACCCCGACCAGGGCGGCTGCTTGCTCGAGCTGAGCGCCGGCGGCAGCCGAGCGGTGGCTTTGCCCAACGGCGAGCAGCGCACTTTCCTGGAAGACGGTGACCGCGTGATCCTGCGCGGCCACTGCGAACAGGCAGGGCGCCGGCGCATCGGCTTTGGCGATTGCGAGGGCCTGGTGCTGCCGGCCCACGCCTGAGGCGCTGCGTTAAGCTGCGGGGCGTTCACCCCTTGACCGAGCGCCCACCATGCTTTCACTTTTGCCCCAGGCCTTGCGCCACCTTGCCGCCCAGGTGTGCCCGTGATTTTTGAAGATTTGCGGGCCTTCGTGGCCGTGGCCCAGCACGGCAGTTTTTCGCAAGCGGCGGCCGATCTGTGCATTGCCCAGTCGGCCCTGAGCAAGCGCGTGCAGCGTCTGGAGCACCGCATGGGCACGGCGCTGTTCGTGCGCCGCGCGCGCGGTGTGGCGCTGACCGAGCAGGGCACCAGCTTTTTGGCGCGCGCCCAGCGCATCGTTGACGAGGTGGGTGACATGGAGCGCAACCTGTCGTCGTTCGCGCAGACGCCTTCGGGCGAGGTGCGCATCGCCTTGCCGCCGCGCACCAGCAGCCTGCTCGCGCCGCCGCTGCTCGAGCGCTGCTGGCGGGAGTTGCCGCTGGTGAACCTGACCTTGCTCGAAGGCACGCCCTCCAACGTGCACGGCTGGATGATGCGCGGCGAGACCGACATCGCCATGACCTACAACTCGGATTCGGGCGCGGGCTATTCGGTCAAGCCGATCTTCACCGAACCCTTGTTCCTGTTTTGCGCCGCGCACAAGGCGGCCGAGCTGCTGGGCGAGCCTTTGCCCGAGTCGTGTGCGATCGCCAACCTGGCCAGCCTGCCGCTGATCTTGCCGCGCAAACCGAATGTGGTGCGTGTGCTGGTGGACCGACTGTGCGCCGGCCACGGCATCCGCCCCCACATCGCTTATGAAACCGAGGGCACCATGACGTTGCTGGCCCTGATCGAGCAGGGCCTGGGCGTGACCCTCTTCAGCATGAGCACCCAGTGGAGCTACGCCGTGGACAGCGGGCGCTTGCTGGCCTTGCCCTTCTCCTCGCCCCTGGTGAACTGGAAGCTTTACCTGGCGTGCTCACGCAAAGACATCGGCTCTGTCGCCATCAACCGCGTCTATGAAATCGTGACCCAGGAGCTCGACCGCCTGCTCGACAGCGGCGCGTGGCCCAACGCCACGCGCATCTAGCGCAGCGCGACCCCCGCTCTGGACGCTTGGGGTCCGTGTACGATCGCCCTCAGAGGCAACACAGACACGGCGGCAAACAGCATGGACTCACCCGAAGCCAAAGAGACCGGTTCATCGGCGGTGATCGCCGGCATCATCCAGTACCTGCGTGAACGCCGACTGCAACCCGGTGACCGGCTGCCTTCCGAGCGCGATCTGGCGGAAAAGCTGGGCGCGGGGCGCAATGCGGTGCGCGAAGCCCTGGCCACGCTGGTCACTTTGCGCATGGTTGAATCGCGGCCCAACTCCGGCATTTACCTGCGCCACATGGAGCGTGAGAGCAGTTTTGAAGCCTTGGTGATGCTGGCCGATCTGGGGGCCACGCCCACCCCCACCGAGATCGATGAAACCATGGAGGTGCGCGCGCACCTGGAAGTGCTGTCTGTGCGCCTGGCTTGCCAGCGCCGCGACGACGCGGACTTGCAGCGCATCGCGGAGGTTCTGGAACGCACCGATCGCGTCCTGGCCGCCAAGGGCAACATCGCCGAGGAGGACACCGCCTTCCACATGGCGCTGGTCGACGCCACCCACAACTCGGTGCTGGTGCGTGTGCTCAATGCGTTTTACCGTTTCACCGCGAAGCGGCGTGTCCTGCTGTTTTCGAACCGCGAGCAGGGCCGGGCTTCGGCGCGCGACCACCACAAACTCCTGGAGCTGATTCGCCAGCGCGACGAAGACAAGGCGACGGCGCTGATCCTGGGCCACATGAAGCGGGCGCACACCTATTGGTCAACGCTTTTGGGTGAGCCGGCGGACCGTGCAACCCGGACGAGCAAGGCCCCTCGCACCAGCCGCGCTCGGCGTACTTAGTGCGGCCCATCTAGGGGAAACCATGAGCAAACAAGGCGCTCTACAAGGCGCATCGGTCTGATCACGTCCCTATAATTGGTCCTACCAATTTGGTCCCACAAGAACGGATGGTCTTTTCTTCCGGGTCCAAGCCATTTGCCACAAGCAGGAGACAGTCACGCCATGTTGAGCCACGAAGACAATGAAACCCTGGTCCGCGTTGGTCCAGGCACCGGCATGGGCCAATTGATGCGGCAATACTGGATTCCTTTCCTGGGCGCTTCGGAGGTGGTCAAGGATGGCCAACCGCACCGCGTGCGCTTGCTGGGCGAAGACCTCGTCGCTTTTCGGGACAGCGCGGGCCAGGTGGGTTTGGTGGACCATGCCTGCCCACACCGGGGTGCGCCCATGGTCTTTGGCCGCAACCAGGAGCAAGGCCTCTCGTGCGTTTACCACGGCTGGAAGTTCGACGTCACTGGCCAGTGCAAGGACATGCCTGCGGAGCCGGCGAACAGCCCCATGTGCCAGCGCATGAAGATCAAGGCCTACCCGGTGCAGGAGCGCAACGGCTTGCTGTGGGCCTACATGGGTCCGAATCCGGAAGCACCGCCACCCCTGCCCGAGCTGGAATTCAACATGGTGCCGGAGTCGCACTGCGTGTTGACCTTCCGCGTGCAGGAGTGCAACTGGCTGCAGGCCCTGGAGGGCGAGATCGACTCGGCCCATGCCGCCATCTTGCACGGCTGGCGCAACAACAGCACGATCAGCCAATGGCGTCAGGCGGAGGATTTGGCACCGACCTTCGAGTGTGTGCAGCACGAGGCTGGCGTGAGCATCGCAGCGCGCCGCAAGATCGGGCAAGAGCAGAACTACATCCGCGTCAACCAGTATTTGATGCCGTTCTGGACCTTGGTGCCGCCGCAAAAGCAATACCCCGAACTCAGCGGACATGCCTGGGTGCCGATCGACGACCACCACACCCTGGCCATCATGTTTTCGTACACGCCCGATCAGCCCTTCTACGAAAAAACACGCCAGCTGTTCAACGAGGGCTACAAAGGGCGTGAGACGGGCCACCACTCGCGCTCGGCCTACGAAACGCGTCCGCCCACCGTGCCTTACCACCGGTACTGGAGCCGCTACAACCGTGCCAATGCCTACACCTACACCTACGAGGATGGCATGCCAGGCCTGTGGCTGGAAGATGCGGCCTGCCAGTCGGGCGTGGCACCCATTTACGACCGCAGCAAAGAGAATTTGGGCACGTCCGATACCGGCATCGCGCGCGTGCGGCGCATGCTGCTGGACGCGGTCAAAAAGCAGGCGACGGGTGTGGCCCCGCCTTCCGCACTGCAAGCCAACCTGTTCATGAAGCGCGCGATTTCGATCACCACCGCGGCAGATGCCCGCTGGCAAGACGTTGGCAAAGAGTTCATGCAGGCCGAAATGGGCAAAGGCTTCGGGTACACACCGTGACCCTGCCCCTGATCAAGCTGCGCCTTCAGCAAATCCGTTGGGAGGCGCAAGACATTTGCGCGTACGAGTTTGTTGCCGCCAATGGGCAAGCCTTGCCCCCATTCACCGCCGGCGCGCACATCGACCTGCACCTGCCCGTGGGCGGGGTGTGCAGCTATTCGCTGTGCGGCTCGCCTGAGGATCGGGCTGTTTACCGTGTGGCCGTGCAGCGCGAAGCGCAGGGCCGGGGGGCTTCGCGTTGGCTGCACGACCAGGCGCGTGTCGGCATGGTGCTGGAGGCGGCTGGGCCGCACAACGATTTTGCGCTGTGCGAGACGGCGAGCGCCTCGGTGTTCATCGCCGGTGGCATTGGCGTGACGCCGATCTTGTCCATGATCGCCAGGCTGGAGGTGCTGGGCCGACCCTGGACATTGCACTACGCCACGCGCTCGCGCGAGCGCACGGCGTTCGCCGACGCCCTGGCCAGACTCGACGGGGGCCGGGGCTGGGTGCACCACGCGGTGCGCGATGAAGGCCATGCGCGTTTGCCGATTCAGCAGATCGTCTCGGCGGCCCCGGTGCAGGCGCACCTGTATTGCTGCGGACCTGCGGGCATGGTCGATGACTTTGTGCAGGCCAGCCAAACGCGCAAGCCCGAGACCGTGCACCTGGAACGGTTCGCCGCATCGCAACAGGCGGCGACGAGCGGGGGCTATGAGGCGGTGCTCGCCAAATCGGGTGGGCGTGTGCAGGTCAGTCCGGGACAGACCCTGCTCGATGCGCTGCTCGACGCGAATGTGTCGGTGTCCTACGCCTGCTCCAACGGCATCTGCGGCACGTGTGTGACCCGTGTCTTGCAGGGCACGCCAGACCACCGGGATGACTTCCTCACGCCCGAGGAGAAGCAGTCCGGGCAGACCATGCTCGTGTGCCGCTCCGGTTCGCTGACCCCTGAAATTGTTTTGGACCTCTGACGCCATGCTTGAAAATTTGTCCAGCGAATTCCCGGACCATGCCCCACGCACAGCGGGTGCGCCTTTGCCCCTGCAGGGCATTCGCGTGGTCGACTTCTCGCACTTCATCGCCGGTCCGCTGGCGACCATGATCCTGGCGGACATGGGCGCCGAGGTGATCAAGATCGAGGCACCCGGCAAAGGCGACGACCTGCGCCGTTATCCGCCCCTCCATCCCCAACTGGATCAGGGCGCGCCGTTCCTGTGGACCAACCGCAACAAGAAGAGCCTGGCCCTGGACCTGAAGTCTCCCGAAGGGCTGGCGCTGGCCCGTGAGCTGATCGCCCAGTCGGATGTGCTGGTGGAGAACTTTTCTGCCGGCGTGATGGACCGCCTGGGTCTGGGCGAAGAGGTGTGCCGGCGTGACAACCCGCGGCTGGTCTACTGTGCGGTCGCCGCCTACAGCCGGCACGGCCAGTTTTCTGATCGATTGGGGTTTGACCCCGTGGCACAGGCCGAGAGCGGCTTTGTCTCGATGAACGGTTACCCCGACCGCGAGGGCGTGCGGGCGCTGTCGCCCGTGATGGACATCAGCACCGCCATGATGGTGGGCAATGCGGTCATGGGGGCCTTGCTCGCGCGCGAGCGGCTGGGGGTGGGCCAGCGTGTCGAGGTCTCGCTGTTTGACACCGCGGTGTTCATGACCGGCTACGCCAGCATGCAGAGCCTCTTCTCTGGGAAAGACCCCCAGCGGCACGGCAACACCAGCCCGGACACGTGCCCGTCGGGGGTGTTCCACGCCAGCGATCGGGCCTTCTACATCAACAGTGGCAACGACAACATCTTTCAGCGCCTGATGACGCAGGTGTTGGGGCGAGAAGACGTGGCTGCCGACCCGCGTTACGCCAGCGGCCCTTTGCGCAGCCAGCACCGCGAAGCGCTGTTTGCCCTGCTCGAAAGCGACTTCGGCCAACAGCCTTGGGCCCACTGGCAGTCGCGCATGCGCGCGGCGGGTGTGCCTTGTGGATTGGTGCGCACCGTGGGTGAGGCCCTGCGGTCCGACGAGGCGCGTGACCACGGCCTGGTCACCTGCATCGACCACCCCGTTCTGGGCAAAGTGCCCAATGTGCGTCTGCCGATCCGCTACGGCACCACACCCTTGGCGGACCCGGTCGCTGCGCCTGCGGTGGGGCAGCACACGCAAGAGGTTCTGCGCACCACCTTGGGCCTGAGCGATGAGCGCATCGCCGAGTTGAGCCGGGCCGGTGCCTTCGGCAAGGTGGGCGGCGCATGAGCGTCGGCGGGCAGCGCACCCTGCGCGGTCGCGCCGCGGTCGTGGGCGTGGGCGAGACCGCCTACTACAAGCACGGCCAATCGCCGGTCAGCGAGTTTGAACTGGCCTTGCAGGCGGTGCTGGCGGCCTGTGCCGATGCAGGCATCGACCCCCATGAGATCGACGGCTTTTCCAGCTACAGCGACGACCGCAGCGAGGCCTCGCGCCTGGCGGCTGCCTTGGGCATCCGGCGTCTGCGCAGCAGCCTCATGCAGTGGGGCGGTGGTGGCGGTGGTTGCTGCGCCTCTGTCGCGAACGCCGCGGCCGCTGTGGCCACAGGCATGGCCGATTGTGTGGTCGCCTTCCGTTCTTTGGCCCAGGGCCAGTACGGCCGCTTCGGCCAAGCCGCCAACACCGCCACGATTGCCGGCGAAAGGGCCTACCTCATGCCCTACGGCGTGCTGGCGCCGCCCACCCGTTTTGCGATGCGCGTTCGCCGCTTCATGCACGAACACGGTGTGCGTCAGGAGGCCTTGCGCGCCATTGCGCTGGCGTCTTACCACCATGCCCAGGCCAACCCACGCGCACTCATGTACGGCAAACCGCTCAGCGCCGAGGCCTACGATGCCTCCCGCTGGATCACCGAGCCGTTGCACCTGTACGACTGCTGCATGGAAAACGACGGCGCCGCCGCGGTGATCGTGGTCTCGGCGGAACGCGCCAAGGACTTCCGACAGAAGCCGGCTTACATCCTGGGTGCGGCCAGCGGCGCCAGCCACCGTTTCGCGGCGATGGCGCACAACTCGCCGGACTACGGCAGCGCCGACTTTGGCACGCTGGCCCCCGATCTGTACGCCATGGCCCAGCTGGGCCCGTCTGACGTCGGGTCTGTGCAGTGTTATGAAAACTTCACCGGGGGCGTGGTGATGGCGTTGGCGGAACACGGGTTTTTCCGACCCGAAGAAGCCAACGAATTTCTGCAGCCCGATCAGCTGATGGCGCCGCATGGGCGCTTGCCATTGAACACCAGCGGTGGCAATCTCGCGGAATGCTACATGCACGGATTTGAATTGATCGTCGAGGCGACCCGACAGGTGCGCGGCACCTCCACCAGCCAGGCCCTGCGGCATGATGTGGCGCTGGTGATCGGCGGGCCCATGGTGGCGCCGGCGAGCAACCTGTTGCTGGGATCGGAGGCAACGCTGTGAGGACCGCCCATGCATGACACTCCCCGCGCTTATTTCCCGGCGGGCTTGCCGATCCCGGTGCCTGAGGCCGATGGCTTGTCGGCGCCTTTCTGGCAGGGACTTCAAGAGGGGCGGTTGCGGGTGCAACGCTGCTCGGCGTGCCAGACCTGGCAGTTTGCCCCCGAGTGGATCTGTCACCACTGCCACCGCTTTCACCCCGAATGGGTCGATGTGTCCGCGCGTGGCCGGATCTACAGTTGGCAGCGGGTCTGGCACCCTGCGCATGAAGCGATCAGGCACCACGGCCCCTACCTGGCTGTGCTGGTGGAGTTGCCAGAAGCCGGCGGCTTGCGCCTGGTGGGCAACTTGCTGGGCGATCCGATGCAAGACGTCGCCATCGGGGATGACGTGGTCGGTGTTTTCGAACACCATCCCGATGCCAATCCACCCTACAGCCTCTTGCAGTGGCAACGCAGCGACACATGAACACCCGCTCTGAGGCCAGTGTGAACCACAGTGCCCCACGGTCTGGACCGTTGGCGGGCCTGAAGGTGCTGGAATTCGCGGGGCTGGGGCCGGCGCCCTTCGCGTGCATGTTGCTCGCCGACATGGGGGCCGATGTGGTGACGGTCCACCGCCCCAACGCCAAGCCCGCCGATGCCAGCCAACTGGTGCAACGCGGGCGCACGCATGTCGTGGCCGACCTCAAGGACGCTGCTTCAAGAGAGCAGGTCATGCGCCTGGTGGACGGGGCCGATGTGTTGGTCGAAGGTTTTCGACCGGGCGTGATGGAGCGCCTGGGCCTGGGCCCAGAGCCGCTGTGCGCGCGCCATCCGAGGCTGATTTACGCGCGCATGACCGGCTGGGGCCAGTCCGGGCCCTTGGCCCCGACCGCGGGGCACGACATCAACTTCATCGCGCTTTCGGGTGCCTTGCACGCCATGGGATCCGCGGGTGGGCCGCCCGTGCCACCGCTCAACCTGGTGGGCGATTACGGTGGCGGCAGCATGTACCTGCTGAGCGGCATCCTGGCAGCGCTGTACGAGCGCGAGCGTTCGGGGCTCGGGCAAGTCGTGGATGCCGCCATCAGCGATGGCGTGGTGTCCCTGATGACCCACTTTGTCGCCAGTGCACTGCGCGGACAGTTTGTCGAAGAGCGCGGCCGCAACCGGCTCGACGGCGGCACGCCTTATTACGCCGTCTACGAGACGGCTGACCGCCAGCATGTGGCGGTGGGGGCCATGGAGCCGCCATTCTTTCAGCGCCTGTGTGAGCGCATCGGTGTGCGGGCCGACCTGCGCGATGCCCAGGATGACCGCGCACGCTGGCCCGAGTTGCGCGCCGAGTTCGCCCGCATCTTCGCCACCCGCACCCGCCAGGACTGGCAAGCCGTGCTGGAAAACACGGACGCCTGCTGCTCGCCCGTGCTGTCGATTTCTGAAGCCGCGCAGCACCCGCACCACCTGGCGAGAAACAGTTTCGTCACGCTCGACGGCGTGCGCCAGCCGGCGCCGGCGCCGCGCTTTTCCAGGACCGTGACGCAAGTCCCACCTTCGCTGCCTGCACACGTGTCTGACATGAACGCGGTGTGTCAACGCTGGACCCATGCCAGCGCAGCCTCGCCATAAGTCCCGCCAGTCCGGAATGCCCAAACCCCATCCCAAAAAGGAGACAAACATGAACCCAACCCCACGCCGATCGGTGTGCATGGCGGCCTTGCTGGCCGGCTTGGCTGTGCTGGGCACGGCGCAGGCACAGAGCCCGGCCAGCGACGCGTTTCCAAACCGCCCGATCAAAATCGTGGTGCCTTACCCGGCCGGCGGCACCACCGACCAGGTGGCGCGGACCATCTCGCAGCCCTTGCGGGAAATTTTGGGGCAGCCGGTCATCATCGAGAACAAGCCCGGGGCGGGCGGCACCCTGGGCAGCGAATACGTGAGCAAGCAGCCTGCGGACGGGTACACCTTGCTGTTCGGCAACAGCGGCCCGAGTGCGACGGCGTCGTTGATGCGCAAGCTGCCTTATGACGTGCGCAACGATTTCAGGCCGCTGTCGGCGGTCATCAACGCGCCCATGATCCTGGCGGTGCCGGCCAACAGCCCGATCAAGTCCGTCAAGGAATTCATCGATTGGGCCAAGACCCGCGGCACCGAGCTCAACTACGGATCGACCGGCATTGGCGGCAGCTCGCACCTCGCCACGGAGCACTTCAACCAGCTGGCGGGCACACAGATCCAGCACATCCCCTATGCCGGCGGCGCCCCCTTGGTGGCGGCCTTCGCAGGCGGGCAGATCCAGATGGCTTTTGTCACAGGCCTGGACGGCGCCAGCATGGTGCAGGCCGGGCGCATCAAGTACCTGGCGGTGGCTTCGCCCAAGCGGGTCGATGTGCTGCCTGGGGTGCCGACCGTGGCAGAGGTGGTGCCGAACTTCAATGCGGTGGTCTGGTTTGGCTTGCTGGCCCCGCGCAACGTGCCGGATGCCATTGCCGACAAACTCGCCTCGGCCATCGCCACGGCCCTGCAGAGACCCGAGGTGCGCAAGTTCTTCAGTGACCGCAACGTCGAGCCTTACGGCAGCACCCCTGCTGAACTGGGCGCCCTCATCGACAGCGAACTCAAACAATGGGCGCCCGTCATCAAGAAGGCCAACATCACGATGAATTGATGGACCGACCCCCATGCAGCCGGCCAAGATCACGGTGGTGCGGCTGAGCGGGCCCTTGACCAACATTGCATGAAAAACCGAGGCTCGCTGAACAACAGGCAGTGAGCCCTTCAACAACACAATGGAGACAACACGATGATCAGTGGTTTTGATTTCTTCTCGCGCCGAGGCCTCGTCCGCCTTGTCTGTGCTGCAACCGCAGCGCTCTCGGGGTTGATGGCGCTGCCCAGTTCGGCGCAGACCCAGCCCTACCCGTCGGCGCCGGTCCGGATGATCCTGTCGTTCCCCGCAGGCGGCATCACCGACATGACTTTCCGCAAGATCGCTGAGCGTTTCCAGGCGATCACGGGGCAACCGATGGTGCTGGAGAACCGTCCGGGCCGCGGCGTGGCGGCCAACGCGCTGGCCAACGCAGAGCCCAATGGCTACACCCTGGGCATCGTGGGCCGCTCGCACCTGTCGCTGCACCACCAACTGCGCAACGGTTTGCCCTATGCGCCGGTCGAAGGCTTCACCTGGGTGTCGGGCATCACGAGCTCGTGGTTTGGCCTTTACGTTTCGGCCAATTCGCCGTACCACTCTGTGCAGGACCTGATCGCGGCCGCCAAGGCCAAGCCCGGCGATCTGAAATACGGCACCGCTTTTGGCCACGGTGGCCTGGCCCATGTACCGATGGAAGAATTTGCCCGCAGTGCCGGCACGCAGTTGCTGCACATCCCGTTCAAGGGCGACAACGAATCGATTCTGCAATTGATCCGCGGCGACATCGACCTGATTGTGGCGGGCGGCAGTGCCATGCCGTTTGTGCAGGATGGCAAGCTGCGCCTGTTGGCGTGGTTGAACAACACGCGCCACCCGCGCCTGACACAGGTGCCCACCCTGCGTGAGTTGGGCTACCCGGTCGAGATCGTGGCACCGGTGGGTGTTGGCGGTCCTGCGGGCATGAACCCGGCCCATGTGGCTTTTCTCGAGCAGACCTTCCGCCGCATCCTCGAGGAAAAAGCCATGGTCGAATTCCTGGAGCGCAACTACCAGAAGCCCGACTTCATCAGCAGCGCCGCCCTCACCGATTGGGCGCGCAAGCAGCTGCCGGTGGAAAAGCAGATTGTCGAGCGCTTCAACCTGGCCGAGTCCGCGGCGGGCGGCAAGTGAGCGTGCCTGAGGAGAATGCTGGCGGCCTGTTTGGGCCACCGGCCCACATCCCAGGTGCCACCCGCTACCGTGGCGAGGTGGCCCAAGCCGCCTTGCGGCTGAACCGGTTTTTGGTCCATGTGTCGCAGCGCGAGAACCGCCAACGCTTCCTCGATGACGAAGAGGCCGAAATGGCGCGTTGGGCGCTGTCCGAGCCAGAGCGGGATCTGCTTCGCCGACGGGATTACGCGGGGCTGCTGGCCTGCGGCGTCAACATCTACGCCATCGCGAAATCGGGCTATGTTTTTGGCGCGACGCTGGTCGACATCGGCGCGCTTTTGCGCGGTGAAACGGTCGAGCAGTTTTTGGCAACGAAAGGGAGGGTCTGATGGCCCAGATCATTGGGGGCATTGGCACCTCTCACGCCCCCTCCATCGCATTTGCCTGGGACGCCGGGCACCACGACCGACCCGGCTGGAAACCGTTCTTCGAGGCCTATGCGCCGGTGCGAGCCTGGCTCAGTGCCCAGGCGGTCGACACGCTCATCGTGGTTTACAACGACCACCTGAACAATTTCCAGTTCGACAACTACCCCGCTTTTGCGCTGGGCACCGGTGAGCTGCACCCCCTGGCCAACGAGGGCAAGGCGCCACGCCCCCTGGCGCCCGTGCCCGGCCACAGCGCGTTTGCCTGGGCCTTGGCACGCGGCCTGATCGCCGACGAGTTTGACCTGTCGCTGTGCCAAGAGATGGCGCTGGACCACGGCATCCTGTCGGTGCTGCCCCTGGTGGATTTGCCGCCTTGGAAGCTGCGTGTGGTGCCCCTGGCGGTGAACGTGGTGCTGGACCCCATGCCCACGCCGAGACGCTGCTGGAAACTGGGGCAGTCGATCGGCCGTGTCGTGCGCGCCATGCCCACGAACGAACGGGTGGTGGTCATGTCCAGCGGGGGGCTTTCGCACCAGCTGCAGGGGCCGGCGTTTGGGTTCACCAACCCGACCTGGGACGCGCGCTTCATGGACCTGCTGGAGCAGGAGCCTGAGGCCCTGTCGCACATCACGCACGACGAGTTGATCGAGCGCGGCGGTGCTGAATCGGTCGAGATGATGGTGTGGCTGTGCATGCGCGGTGCGCTCGGTCTGCAAGGCCACAAACGCATCCAGCGTTACCAAGATGCCCCCATGCTGACCGGTTACGGCCTGTTGGCACTGGAGTGCGAGGCATAAACCGCCGATCGGAGCTGAGCTGACATGGGCATCCTGGTCCTCACACACCCCCAACCCGCCGAGCCCTTTGTCGAGGCGCTGCGTGCCGAAATCCCGGGTGAAAACCTGTATCTGGACACGGCATCTGCAGACCTGCACGCGGACGAGGTCGAGGCGGTGCTCTTGTGGCGCCTGGAGCCCGGCCTGCTGAGCCGTTACCCCGCGCTGCAATTTGTGGCGGCTTCAGCGGCGGGGGTGGACAAGATCCTCGGGCCGCACCTGCCCGAGCAGATCCCGCTCACCAGGACGGTCGATCCGGGCCAGAATTTGCAGATCGCCCAATACGTCTGCGCCACGGTCTTGCGTTGGGTGCGCCAGCAAGGGCTTTACGACGCCCAGCAAAAAGACCGCATCTGGCGCCGGCACGCGATCGCCGAACCCGCCTCGGTGCGCGTGGGGCTGCTGGGGCTGGGTGAATCCGGCCAAGTGGTGGCGCAAGCATTGCTCGCGCTGGGCTTGCAGGTCTGCGCTTGGACGCGCACCCCGCGGCAGGTGGACGGCGTGGACAGCTTTGATGGGGATGCGGGCTTGCGCGCGATGCTGCCCAGCTGCCAGGTGCTGGTGTGCTTGCTGCCGCTGACGCCTGCGACCCAGGGCATCGTGAATGCCGAGCTGCTGCGCGCGATGCCCCGAGGCGCCTACCTGATCAATGTGGCGCGCGGACAGCATGTGGACGAAGCGGCGCTGATGGCAGCGCTGGAGAGTGGGCACCTGGCCGGTGCAGCGCTGGATGTGCAATCGCAAGAGCCTTTGCCCCCCGAACACCCCCTGTGGCGCACCCCCAACCTGCTGCTCACACCCCACGTGGCGTCCATGCCCACACCGCGGGTGGTGGCCCGCCAGCTGGCCGAAAACCTGCAGCGGGCGCGGCGCGGGCAAGCGCTGTTGCGCGTGGTGGACCGGTCACGGGGCTATTGAGGGTGTTGGATGTCAAACCCAATGGATCAGGAGTGCTGATGAACACACAAGTCAAAACAAATTGGCCCACTGGCCCAGAGGGCATGGACCCGCAGGAGTGGGCGTTGCGGCTGGAACTGGCCGCTTGCTACCGGATCTTTCACCACCTGGGCTGGACCGAGAGCATCTACAACCACATCTCTGCGCGGTTGCCGGGTCCGGAGCACCATTACCTGATCAACCCCTTCGGTCTGCTCTACAGCGAGGTCACGGCCAGCAACCTGATCCGCATCGACCTGGAGGGCCGTCCTGTGCACCCCAGCCCGTACAGCGTGAACGTGGCGGGCTTCGTGATCCACAGCGCCATCCATCGGCACCGAGAAGATGCCCAATGCGTCATGCACACGCACACCACCGCGGGCATGGCGGTGGCCTGCAAAGCGCATGGCTTGCGCGCCGACAACTTCAACAGTGCCCAGCTGCATGGCCGGGTGGCGTACCACGACTTTGAGGGCATCACGACCCACATGGGCGAGCAAGAGCGGCTGGTGGCCAGCCTGGGCGACAAAGAGGTCCTGATCCTTCGCAACCACGGGCTCCTGGTGGCCGGGCCCCACATCCCACAAGCGTTTGCGACGATGTGGTGCCTGCAAAGGGCTTGCGAGGTGCAGGTGCTCACGGACAGCATGGCCGGGCCGAATGCCACCGTGGCGCCCGCGGTGCTCGAGGCGATCCCGCAACAGGCCAAGCCGTTCCGGGAAACGCCTGGTGGCATGCGCCGCGGTCAGCTGATGTTCGATGCCGCGTGGCGCGCCACCGGCTTGTCGCCGGCTGTGCTGGCCTGAGGCCGTCTCTGGCGAATCACCCTGCGGGGTGAAGGCGCTGCAGCCCAGCGGGCCAGCAGCGCCCCTGGCTCAAGCGGCGCCGGCCGGGGCGGCCACGCCATGCAGCCGCTCGGGCAGCGGGTACTCGTCGGCGTTGCAGACCAGCCCGGGCTTGAGCGAGAAATCGTCGCGCGGCGGCGCGAACACATCCACCAGCCGCATGCCCGTCTCACCCAGCGACTGCGAGGTGTGCACCGCCTTGGGCGGGATCACGATCAGCGAGGGCGAGCCGATCTCTTCGTGCTCGTCTTCGCGCCAGGTGTTCATGTCGGCCACCCAGGGGTAGCGCATGTGGTGGATCCAGCCACCGCGCAAGGCCAGCGAGCCCTGCTCGAAATCGGCGTGCGAGTGCGGCGTCATCTTGCGGATGTCGCGCGGGGCGGTGCTGGGCAAGAAGATGTTGACCATCAGGTTGCGGCTGCGAAACAGCCGCATGGTGCTGTCACTGCGCACGTGCTCGGAGAGCTTGTAGTGGCGCAGCCGGTAGCCGCCCACCGGCTCGGGCCAGCTCACCAGCTCGGCCACTTCGGGGGTGCCGGCGGCGTAGACCTGGGCGTTGGCCGCCATCGGCAGCCAGTCCTGCGCTTGCTTGCTGAAGATGCGGTAGACCCAGCCCGCGCCCTGCACGGTGACGGTGCTGTCGCCGGGGGGCACGATGCTCAGGCTGTCGCCGGCGCTGTCCTCGCGCTGGCCGCCGGCCTCGATGCTGGCGCCCATCTGCTCGGGCAACAGCAGCATGTATTCGTCGCTTTGCTGGGCCGAGGTGCGGGACAGGCGTGCACCGGCGAGCGCTTGTGTGGCGACCACCACGAAGTTGGCGCCGCGCGTGACCCAATGACGGGTGC
>JBDLTR010000033.1:0-3262 GCA_039805705.1 Pseudomonadota bacterium | reverse complement strand
GACCAGCGCGGGGGGGCGTCATCCCCAGCTCCCTGGCGATTTGCGCGGCCGATACACGCGTTTGGCTGCGCTGTATGGCGTCCAGGATGTCACACGCGACGGCCAGCGCCTGGATGTCAATGCTCTCCTTGTCCGTCATCACATGTTCCTGTCTCATCGCCATGAAGGTGGCCGCCGGATGGCATGGCCCCTCGTGTACAGATGTTGAAGTGGTGCACAAACAGGCCGCTGGCGGAGGACGCTGCTCGGGATCTGCATGGGCGTCCAACTTTACAGCACGGCATCGATGGGCCCGTTGCACGTCACCCGTTCATCCACGGGGGGTCCGTTGCGTCTTGCAGCCTGGGCTGAAGCCAAGCCCTTGAGGGGGAGACCTCAGGGTTAGCACCAATTTTAAAAGTTACGTTGGCCGTAAGAATGCAACACGATTCGTAAATTTTCACAGAAACTGCCTGCACCATGACACTTTTAACGGGAAGCCAATACCTCTCCTCCATCAACGATGGGCGCGTGATCCACATGGACGGCGGCCTCGTCAGCAACGTGATCGAAGACCCGAGAACCGCCGGTGCGGCCCGGGCCATGGCCCACCTCTACGACATGCAGCACGACCCGGCGAAAAAGGACGTGCTGACCTATGTGGACGAAGAGACACAGCAAGCCCATCCGCGCTCATTCAAGAACCCGCGCACCCTGGAAGACTTGACGCTGCGCCACCAGGCTTTCCGCATGAACATGGAACCCTCGTGCGGCATGATGGGGCGCGCACCCGACTTCCTGAACGCGTGGCTAACCGGCCTGGCCGCCGGTGCC
The DNA here is from genome assembly GCA_039805705.1 of Pseudomonadota bacterium. Taxonomy (GTDB): domain Bacteria; phylum Pseudomonadota; class Gammaproteobacteria; order Burkholderiales; family Burkholderiaceae_C; genus Limnohabitans_A. Next base: position 2,449 of record JBDLTR010000033.1, on the reverse strand, counting down.
GAGGTGTTCAACACCAGCAAAAACAGCAGGAACTTTGCCGAGAATGTGCGCCGCTACTACCGCCACGTGCGCGACAACAACCTCACCCTGACCCACGTGCTGGTGAACCCCCAGCCGGACCGCTCCAAATCCGTCTGGGAACAGCCGTCCGACAAAGACATCGCCCTCAAAATCGTGCGCGAAGTCGACGACGGCTATTACGTCAGTGGCTCGCGCATGGTCGGCACTTTGGCGCTGTACGCGCACGAAGTGCTGGTCATGCCTTCGGTCGTCAAACCCAACACCGCCGAGGCCGACAGCTACTGCTTTGGCTTTGCCATCCCCTTGGCCACCAAAGGCTTGCACCTGATCAGCCGGTCCTCGTTGGCACCCCGGGCAGACGCCCCCGCTGGCGACTACCCGCTGTCTTCTTTGTACGAAGAAAACGACGCCGTGCTGATCTTCGAGGACGTGTTTGTCCCGTGGGACCGGACCTTCTTCTACAGGGATGCCGAACTGGCCAGCACCTACTCGCGCAAGACCATGTGCTCGGCGCACGCCATCCAGCAGGTGCTGGTGCGTTCGCTGGTCAAAGCCGAAATGGTGACCGGTCTGGCGCAGGAAATCGCGAGCGCCACCAACGGCAACAACATCCCCGAGGTGCAACAGCAGCTGTGTGACCTGTACATGATGGTGGAATCGCTCTCGGCCATCATCTACAAGGCCGAGCGCGAGTTCGTCACCACGCCGTTTGGCACGATCGCGCCGAACTCGCAGGTCTTGTCGGCAGGGCAAATCGATTTTTACGAAAAGTTCGCCAAGATGGTCGACACCCTGCGCTCCTTGACGGCGGGGAACATGGTGGCCGCCCCCTCCCTGGCCGAACTCGACGGACCCGCGGGCGATCTGGTCCGGCGCCATTGCGTCGCGGCCAACAAAGAGGCGCCTGAGTGGGTGTCGCTGCTGCGCTTGGTGATCGACATCGCCATGAGCGGCTTTGGCTCACGCCAGCTGATCTACGAAAAATACTACCAAGGCCCGCCGCACATGGTGCGTGCCATGTACGCGCGCAACTACGCCCGTCGCGACTACTTGTCCCAAAGGGTCAACGAGACGATGGCGCACCTGGCGAAAGCAGCGCAGCCCCACTGAGCCACCGCGACGGGGTGATTGCGCCAGCAGCACAACGATCGCACCATGTTGATCACACACCAGGCACCACAGGAGACACCATGCGCAAAAGAGCCCTTTTCAAAATGTTGGCGATCGGCTTTCTGGCCGCGGCATCCGTGGCCCAAGCGGACCCGAAATACCCGGAGCGCCCGGTCACCTTGGTGGTGCCGTTTTCCGCTGGCGGCGGCACCGACGCCACCATGCGTGCGTTTGCCAAGGCTTTTCAGGAGGTGACGGGGCAGCCCATGTCGGTGGAGAACCGGCCGGGTGGCGGCACCCTGATCGCCCTCAATCACCTGAAAAGCAAGCCTGCGGATGGCTACACCCTGGGCACCATGACCAGCGCCCAATTCACCGCTTTCTGGCTCAACGATGGCAAGGGCGCCGTTCACCCCTTGAACGACATCGACTACGTGGCGGGCACCCACGGCTCGATTTTTGGTTTGCTGGCCCGCGCGGATGCGCCCTTCAGCAATTTGGAGGAACTGGTCAAACACGCCAAGGCCAATCCCGACAAACCACTGAGTTTCGGCAGCATCGGCAACGGCACGACCCACCACCTGATGGGGCTGGAATTGGCGCGTGTCGCGGGCATCCCGGCCCAGCACATCTCCTTCAAGGGCGAGGCCGACAGCAACACGGCGGCCATCGGTGGGCACATCGATGTGACGGCCAGCTCCGGCTCGTTTGTGCCTTTCGTCGAAGGCAACCGGCTCAAGGTGTTGGGCCTGGCCACGACGGAGCGACTGGCCAAATACCCCCAATGGAAAACCATGCGCGAGCAAGGCTACAACGTGGTGATGTCGACACAGGTGGGCATCGGCGCACCCAAGGGGATCTCGCCGGCGCTGGCCAAACGCATCGAAGGCATTGTCCGGGAGATCACCAAGAACCCCGAGTTCAATGCAACCTTGCAGCGCTTGTACCAACCCGTGCAGTTTGTGGACCAAGCGAGTTACCGCAGCGTGGTGGCAGAGCAATCTGACTACCAGCGCGAGTCGATCGCCAAGCACGGCATACAAAAGAACTGACGCCACACACCCAGCAGCGCCTTGCGCCACAGCAAGGCGCTGCGCGCTTCACAAAACAGTCTGAGGATGGACATGACAAACCCCACGCGCGGTGGTTTCACCGCCAAGTTCTACGCCGACGCCCCCACCGTGCAAGACGCCGACGGCACCCGTCATTGGGTCACGCGCGGCGCCAACTTCGTGGTGGTCGCCACACAAGCGCTCGCCGGTGCACGCCTGTCCCGCACCTCGGCCCAGCAAAGCGACGAATACATGCTGCTGTTGCC
>JBDLTR010000032.1:0-10944 GCA_039805705.1 Pseudomonadota bacterium | reverse complement strand
CCCCGCGGCTGCCGCAAATGCCGGCCTACCACCTGGTGCGCGAAGGCCACAGCGGCATCACCATGGTCAACATCGGCGTCGGCCCCGCCAACGCGAAAAACATCACCGACCACATCGCCGTGCTCAGGCCGCATGCCTGGCTCATGGTCGGCCATTGCGCGGGCCTGCGCACCAGCCAAGCGCTGGGCGACTATGTGCTGGCCCACGCGTATGTGCGCGAAGACCATGTGCTCGACGAAGAATTGCCGCTGTGGGTGCCCATCCCCGCCTTGGCCGAAGTGCAGCAGGCGCTTGAACGCGCGGTCTCCGAGGTCACCGGCAGCCAAGGCGCCGAGCTCAAGCGCCTGATGCGCACCGGCACCGTCGCCAGCACCGACAACCGCAACTGGGAACTGCTGCCCGACAACACCCCGCAACGCCGCTTCAGCCAAAGCCGCGCCGTCGCCTTGGACATGGAGAGCGCGACGATCGCCGCCAACGGGTTTCGTTTCCGTGTGCCCTACGGCACCTTGCTGTGTGTGAGCGACAAGCCGCTGCACGGTGAGATCAAACTGCCTGGCATGGCCAACCACTTCTACCGCGAGCGCGTGAACCAGCACCTGCAAATCGGCATCCGCGCGCTGGAGCTGCTGCGTGCCGCTGGCCCCGCCCAGCTGCACAGCCGCAAGTTGCGCAGCTTCGCCGAAGTGGCCTTCCAGTGAACCCTGCCCCCCGATTTGTGAGAAGCTTGCCCGCATGAAACTGCTCTTCGTTGCCGACCCGCTCGAGTCCTTCAAGACCTACAAAGACACCACCTTCGCCATGATGCGCGAGGCGCAAAAACGCGGCCACTCGATCGCCGCCTGCGAACCTCAAGACCTGCGCTGGCTGCCCGGCGAAGGTGTGACCGCGCAGCTGCGCGACATCGCGCTCACGGGCCAGGCCGACCCCTGGTTCAAGACCCTGGCCACCCGCCGCGCAGCGCTGCACGGCTTTGACGCGGTGCTGATGCGCAAAGACCCGCCGTTTGACAGCGAGTATTTCTACTGCACCCACCTCTTGGGCCAGGCCGAACGCGAGGGCGCACACGTCTTCAACCGGCCCTCGGCCCTGCGCGAACACCCGGAAAAGCTGGCGATCCTGGAGTTTCCCCAATTCACCGCGCCGACCCTGGTCACGCGCAGCGCGCAAGACATCCGCGACTTCCATGCCCAGCACGGCGAGGTGATCCTCAAACCGCTCGATGGGATGGGCGGCATGGGCATCTTCAAGGTGGGGCGCGACGGTCTGAACCTGGGCGCCATCGTCGAGACCCTGAGCCACGACGGCACACAGACCGTGATGGTGCAAAAGTACTTGCCGCAAATCAGCGAGGGCGACAAGCGCGTGCTGGTCATCGGCGGCCAGCCTGTGCCGTACGCCCTGGCGCGCATCCCGCAAGGGGGCGAGGTGCGCGGCAACCTGGCGGCCGGCGGCAAAGGCGTGGCCATGCCGCTGACGCCCCGCGAACGTGACATCGCCGAAGCCCTGGGGCCCATCCTGGTGGCGCGCGGCCTGCTGCTGGTGGGCCTGGACGTGATCGGCGGCCACCTCACCGAAATCAACGTGACCAGCCCGACCTGCTTCCAGGAAATCAGCGACCAAACCGGTTGCGACGTGCCTGCGCTGTTCCTGGACGCGCTCGAGCAGGCCTGCCGCGGTTGAAACGGCCCGCAGGGCACCGTCTGGGTCACACCGTTGACACAGCCGTGTCATAAGATGGGCAGCCTTTGTTGGATGCCCCCATGACCCTGAGCCTTCGCCTGCCCCTGCACACCTTGCTCGCCACTGCGTGGTGGCAGGTCAGCGTGGCCGCCCTGGCGCAGCAAGCGCCGTCGGCGCCCGAAGATCCACAAGAAGAATTCAGCCAGGCGCGCTACCAAAGCACTTACAACACCCAGCGCCATCCGGCGTTTGCGGCCGCAGGTTCGGGCCCCAACAGCCTCGGGCCAGCGGCCGACAAGATGTTCACCTTCTCGGCCACCGGGCACTGGGGCCTGCGCCTGGCGTCGGGCGCCGAGGTGTACCTGAACGTGGAATTCGCCGCAGGCGACCCGTTTGCGCGCAACCTGGTCGGCCTGGGCAGTTACACCAACGGCGAGATCACGCGCGCTGGCGGCACCACCCCCAAACCTTATCTGCAGCGCCTGTTCTGGCGCCAGACCTGGAACCAGGGCGGTGAGCGCGAACACCTCGCCTCCGACTTCAACCAGCTGGCGCGCTGGGTCGACAAAAACCGCTTCGTGCTGACCGCCGGCAACTTCTCCACGCTCGACGTGTTCGACGACAACGCCTACGCCAAGGACCCGCGCACCCAGTTCATGAACTGGGCCCACTGGACCTATGCCGCCTACGACTACGCGGCCGATGCCCGCGGCTTCGGCTGGGGCGTGGCGGCCGAGTGGTACCGCGGCGATTGGGCCTACCGCATCGCCCGCATGACCGGCCCGCGCAAACCCAATGAATTGGCGGTGGATTGGGATGTGCTGCGCCACTATGGCGACCAGCTCGAGGTCGAACACGCGCACACCCTGGGCGGCCAGCCCGGCAAAGCGCGCCTGCTGGCCTGGCGCAACCGCGCGGTCACGGCCAGCTTTCGCGACGCCACCGCCTACCTGCAAAGCCACCCTGGCACCGACCCGCAGGCTTTTTTCCAGGTGCGCCAGGGCGAGAAAACCAAATACGGCCTGGGCCTGAACCTCGAGCAGGCGATCGGCCCGGACATCGGCACCTTTTTGCGGGCCATGAAAGCCGACGGCCGCACCGAGACCTACGCCTTCACCGAGGTCGATGCCTCTGTGTCGGCCGGTACCCTGATCAACGGTCGCTTGTGGGGGCGTGCCCAGGACCACGTCGGTTTGGCCTTCATGGAAAACCGCCTCTCACCGCAGCGGCGCCAGTACCTCGAGGCCGGGGGCGTTTCTTATTTCATCGGTGATGGCCCCAACCCCTTCAGCTACAAGCCCGAGCGCGGCACGGAGTTGTTCTACAGCGTCGGTTTGGGCAGGCGGTTGTGGGTCACGGGCGACTGGCAGCGCATCCACAACCCGGCCTACAACGCGCTGCGCGGACCGATGAACGTCTACGCCCTGCGCTTGCACGCCCAGTTCTGATCAGGCCCGGTCGCCGTCGACAAAGGCACAAAGCTCACCCGGGCGCATCGCCACCCAGGCTTCGTCCGTGGTCAGTGGTTGCGTCACCACCACGGCCACGCGGTCATGCACCCCCGCGTGCTCGGCAAAGTTCACGCTCAGGTCTTCGTCGCTGAGCGTGGCCCGGGTGAAGGGGTGGCGGCGCAGCACGTAATGCAAATGGGTGCTGGCGTGCGCCCACAGGGCCTCGCCATTGGAGAGCAAAAAATTGAAGGTGCCGTGCCGTGCGATCTGCGGCACCAGCTCGCGCAGCGTGTGGCCCATTTCGGTCACGCTGGGCACGCTGGCGTGCGATTTCGCCAGCTCCTGCATGAGCCAGCAAAACGCCTGCTCGCTGTCGGTCTGGCCCACCGGCCGAAAGTGGCCGTGCAAGCGGGGCGCGTAGTGGTCCAAATTGCCGTTGTGCGCAAACACCCAGTAACGGCCCCAGAGCTCACGCACAAAGGGGTGGCAGTTTTCCAGCGCCACCACGCCCTGTGTGGCCTTGCGGATGTGGGCGATGACGTTCTGGCTTTTGATCGGGTAACGGCGCACCAACTCCGCCACCGGCGAGGTGCTGGCACTTTGGTGGTCCACCATGTGGCGCAAGCCGGCGCCTTCGAAAAAAGCGATGCCCCAGCCGTCTGCATGGTGGTCCGTGGCCCCACCCCGTTGCGCGAACCCGCTGAAGCTGAAGGTCACATCGGTGGGCGTGTTGCAGTTCATGCCGAGCAACTGGCACATGGTCAGGACTCCTTGCGGGCGGGGCGCTCGGGCTCGCCCAGGTGCCAGGCCGCCAGCAGGGCCAGCGCGGTCATGCCGGCCAGGCTGGCGAAGGTTTCGTTGAAGGCATGCAAGGTGGCCTCGCTCAGGCCCTGCCCCAGCTGCACGCCCGCGGCCGCCAGGCGCCACTCGAGCACGATGGCGCACAGGCTCACGCCGGTGGCGCCGCCCACCATGCGCACGAAGTTGATCACGCTCGAGCCCTGCGGGATCAGCGCGTGCGGAACACCGCGCATGGCCCCCAGGTTCAGCGAAGGCAGGATGAAGCCCAAGCCAATGCGGCCCAAGATCACCCAGACCCACAGCCAGGCCAAGCCCTGCGCCGGGTGCACGGTGAAGATCAAGCCGAAAGACAGCGCCAGCATGCCCAGGCCGAGCATGACCAGGCGCGAGGCCGGGTAGCGGTCGGCCAGGCGGCCGACGATGGTGATGGTCACGGCCAACAAGATGCCCGAGGGCAAGAGCGCGGCGCCGATGTAGGACGGCGACAAGCCCAGCGCCATTTGCATGTAGACCGGGTACAGGTAGGTGGAACCGAACAAGGCCGTGCCGTAGGCGAACGCCACCAAAGAGCCCATGGCGAAATTGCGGTGGGCAAAGACCTGCAGGTTCATCAGCGCCGGCCGCCCACCGTGTCGCGCCTGCCGCAGCAAATGCCGCTGCCAGAGCACAAAGGCCACCGCACCCGCCATCGCCAGGCCCAGCAGCACAGCGGCGCCGTGACCGGCCGCCGCATCGGACGATCGCCACTGCACCAAGCCATTGAGCAAGAGCAAGGTCGAGGCGCTGGCCAAGGCCAGGCCCAGCCAATCCAATCCGGCCGAGTCGGCATTGGCCGCCACACCACCGGGGGCGGTGGTGGGCACGTAGCGGCGCGCCAGCCACAGCCCCAGCAGGGCCAGGGGCACCACCATGAAGAAGATCGAACGCCAGCCGAACCAGTCGACCAGCAAACCGCCAATGCTCGGCCCGATCGCGGGTGCCAGCACCACGCCGGTGCCAAACAGGCCGCTGGCGCGGCCTTGCTCGCCCGGCGCAAACGCGCGCAAGATCAAAATCGCCGGGATCGGCTGCACCACGCCGGCCGCCAAGCCCTCAGCCACACGCGCCAGCATCACCAGCGCGTAGTCGTTGGCGAAACCGCCGCCCAGGCCCCCGAGCAGCAAGGTCGACATGCACAACTCGTACACACGCCGGTAACCGTAGCGTGCGAGCAGCCAGGGGGTCGTCAGCATCGACACCGTCATGGCCACCATGAAGCCCGAGCTGACCCACTGCGCCCGGCTTTGGCCCAGCACAAAGTGCTGGCTCATGTCGGGAATCGCCACGTTCATGATGGTCGAGGACATGACCGAGGCCATGGTGCCCAGCATCACCGAGAACAAAAACAGCCAGCGGTGGCGCTCGCCATAGCGCGCCTGCAGCGCCTGCAGACTGTTCGGATCCTGCGCGTCAGCCCTCATGCCGGTGCCTGTGAAGCCTTCACACACGCGGGGCAAATGCAGGCCTTGTCGCGCGCGGCCTCGGGCACCTGCTGCAAGAGCTGGGCGCTGAAGGTCTCGCGCGTGCACCAGCACGGCGCGTGTTGGGCCGGCTTCACTTGGGCCATCGCGCAATGGTTGGGACGGCCGCACAGGGGGCAGCGGCAGGGGTCAACGAACTCGGCTTGCATACGTCCAAGTGTAGGCCCAGGCGCACCGGCCCCATGAAAAACGGCACCCGAAGGTGCCGTTTTTCATGGCAGCCACCAGGTCAGGCGGCTTTGACCTTCAAACGCCAGGCGTGCAACAGCGGCTCGGTGTAGCCGGACGGCTGGGCCTTGCCCTTGAACACCAGGTCGCAAGCGGCCTGGTAAGCAGCGCTCTTGCTGAAGTTGCCCGCCATGTTCTTGTAGAGCTTGTCGCCGGCGTTCTGGCCGTCGACCACTTTGGCCATGCGCTCGAAGGTCTCGCGCACCTGCTTTTCGGTGACCACGCCGTGGTGCAGCCAGTTGGCCATGTGCTGGCTGGAGATGCGCAGCGTCGCGCGGTCTTCCATGAGGCCCACACCGTTGATGTCGGGCACCTTGGAGCAGCCCACGCCCTGGTCGACCCAGCGCACCACATAACCCAGGATGCCCTGAGCGTTGTTGTCCAGTTCTTTTTGCTTGTCTTCGGCCGACCAGTTGGCGGCGTCCTTGGCCACCACCGGGAACTGCAGCAGCTGGTTCAGGGTCTCGTCGCGCAGCTTCTTGGGGTCTTGCTTGGCCACGGCCTTTTCCATCTGCTTTTGCAGCGCCGGCACATCGACCTGGTGGTAGTGCATGGCATGCAGCGTCGCACCGGTGGGGCTGGGCACCCAGGCGGTGTTGGCACCGGCCAGCGGGTGGGCGATCTTGGCCTTGAGCATGTCGGCCATCAGGTCGGGCATGGCCCACATGCCCTTGCCGATCTGGGCACGACCGCGCAGGCCACACTGCAGCCCCACATTGACGTTGTTCTTTTCGTAGGCGGCCAGCCACACGCTGTTCTTGATGTCGCCCTTGCGCATGACCGGGCCGGCCAGCATGCAGGTGTGCATCTCGTCGCCGGTGCGGTCCAGGAAGCCGGTGTTGATGAAGGCCACGCGGCTCTTGGCGGCGGCGATGCAGGCCTTGAGGTTGGCGCTGGTGCGGCGCTCCTCGTCCATGATGCCCAGCTTCACGGTCGAGGGCTTGAGGCCCAGCACTTTCTCGACGCGGCCGAACAACTCGTCGGCAAACGCCACTTCGGCGGGGCCGTGCATCTTCGGTTTGACGATGTAGACACTGCCGGTGCGGCTGTTGCGCAGCGGATGGCTCTTTTTCTTTTGCAGGTCGACCATGGCGATGGTGGTGGTGACCATCGCGTCCATGATGCCTTCGGGGATTTCGCGCTGGGCGCCGTTCTTGTCGGTCCAGGTGATGGCCGGGTTGGTCATCAGGTGGCCCACATTGCGCACGAACAGCAGCGAACGGCCGTGCAACACCACCTCGCCCTTGCCCGAGGGCTTGGTGTAGTGGCGGTCGCCGTTCATGGTGCGGGTGAAGGTCTTGCCGCCCTTGCTCAGCTCTTCCTTGAGGCTGCCGTCCAGAATGCCCAACCAGTTGCTGTACGCCAGCACCTTGTCCTCGGCGTCGACCGCGGCCACCGAGTCTTCGAGGTCGAGGATGGTGGACAGCGCGGCTTCGGCGATCAGGTCGCTCACGCCGGCCGGGTCGGTCTTGCCGATGGGGGTGGCCTTGTTGATTTGCAGATCCAGGTGCAGGCCGTTGTGCACGAACAGCACCGAGGCCGGGGCCTTGGCATCGCCGGTGTAGCCGACAAACTGCTGGGCGTTGGCCAGCGTGGTGCTGGCACCGCCCTTGAGCGTGACCACCAGCTTGCCGCCTTTGACCGCGTAGCCGGTGCTGTCGATGTGCGAGCCCTTCTTCAAGGGCGCGCAGCGGTCGAGCACATAGCGGCAGTATTCGATGACCTTGGCGCCGCGCTTGGGGTTGTAGCCCGTGCCTTTTTCGCAGCCGCCTTCTTCGCTGATGGCGTCGGTGCCGTACAGCGCGTCGTACAGGCTGCCCCAGCGCGCGTTGGCGGCGTTCAGGGCGTAGCGGGCGTTCAGGATCGGCACCACCAGCTGCGGACCGGCCAGCTTGGCCAGTTCGGCGTCGACGTTGGCGGTGGTGGCCTTGGCGTTCTTGGGCTCGGGCACCAGGTAGCCGATCTGGCCCAGGAACTTGCGGTAGGCCTTCATGGCCTGGCCCGGCGCCACCGGGCCGGGGTTGGCGCTGTGCCATTGGTCCATCGCGGTCTGGATGCGGTCACGTTCGGCCAGCAAGGCGATGTTCTTGGGCGCGAGGTCGGTGACGATGTCGGAAAAGCCCTTCCAGAACTTGGCGCTGGGGACACCGACGGCCGGCAGCACCTGCTGCTCGATGAAGTCGTACAGCTGGGTAGCCACCTGCAGTTTGTGGACGCTGGTGCGTGCGGTCATGGATCACCTCGTGAAGTTTCAGAAATTCGGGCGCGTGGCCTGAGGCCACGGTGCGCAGTCTGGAAATGACTTTATTGCAAATCGGCGCAACGATAAATCGCGCAAAAAGCCATGAACCCATGACTTTTACGCAAAAGTCACATTCTGCCGCAAAGCGCCGCTACAGCGCCAAGGCGTGCAACTGCTGGCGGCGCTCCCGGTAGTCGGGCATGACGGTGCCCACCGTGTCCCAAAAGCGGGGGCTGTGGTCCATCACGCGCAAGTGGGCCAGCTCGTGCACCACCACGTAGTCGATCTGGGCCAAGGGCAGGTGGATCAGGCGCCAGTTGAGGCGGATGTGGCCGTCGCTGCGGGCACTGCCCCAGCGGGTGCGCGCGCTCGACAGCGACAGGCGGCGGTGTTGCACGCCCAGCTGCGGCGCAAAGTGCCGCAGCCGCTCTTCAAAGAGGGCGCGCGCTTGCTGCTTGAACCAGGCCTCGGCCGCCTCGCGCACCTGGGTGTCGGTGGCCTCGGGCGGCAAGCTCAGCGCCAGGGGCACCACCCCCTCGGGCACCACCGGCAGCTGCCCACGCGCCACCACGCACAGACGCACCTTGCCGCCCAGGTAAGGCAGGTCCGCGCCGTGCACCCAGGCCAGCTCGGGCGCCAGCGGCTGGTGCGCGCGCTCGCGCATTTGCTGCAGCTTGGCCAAGATCCAAGCCGATTTTTCCTGCACAGCCGCATCGACCTCGCGCAAGGGCACCCAGCCGGGCGCACGCACCACCAAGCCCTCGGGCCCGACGGTGAAGCCGATGCTCTTGCGGCGCGAGCGTTCAAAGCGGTAAGACACGGTCACGCCCTGCAGCAGGGCGTGCCGGTTGGCGGTGGCATGGGTGAAGCCTGGGGCGCTCGAGCGCGGTGGCGGGCTCAGCCCGGGCGCTGCAGCAGGCGTCTGGCCCTCGGGCGGGGTCTGTGGAGCGGCTTGCACGTCGCCGCCTGTGAAAAAGTCCAGCGCCAGCTGCGCAAGAGGGGGCCAGATCTTGCGCATGCGGTGGTGGCGTCTCAGGCCGACGGGGGGGCGTAGGCCTCGGGGTCGAGGCGGCGCATCTCGGCCTCGATCCAGGCCTGTACCTCGGCCATCAGCTCATCGGCCTGGCGGCCGGTGCTGGGGATGGGCTTGCCGATCGAAATGTCCACGATGCCTGGGCGCTTGATGAAGGCCTTGCGGGGCCAGCAACGGCCCGAGGTCACGGCGATCGGGATCACCGGCACGCCGGCCGCGATCGCCAGGCGCGTGCCACCGGTTTTGTATTCGCCCACCTGGCCCCGCGCGATGCGCGTGCCCTCGGGGAACATGATCACCCACACGCCTTCGGCCATCAGGCGGCGGCCCTGTTGCACCACTTTGGCAAAAGCGCGCGATTTTTGGCTGCGGTCGATGTGGATCATGTCCAGCCGCGCCATGGCCCAGCCGAAAAACGGCACGTACAGCAGCTCGCGCTTGAACACATAGGCCAAGGGGTGCGGCATGATGGCCGGCATCACAAAGGTTTCCCAGGTGGACTGGTGCTTGACCAGCAGCACCGCCGGGTCTTTGGAACCCTGGGGCAGGTTCTCCATGCCCTGCACCCGGTTGCGGATGCCCAAAATCCAGGTGCCACCGGCCACCGCGGTGCGCAACCAGCCCGCGCAAATCCAGTAGAGCGTGGTGCTGCGCACAAAGAACGACACCACGATCACGAACAAGGCCCAGGGGACCACCGTGACGCCCATCCAGAGCAGGTGCACAACAGAGCGGATCAGGTTCATGCGGATCGGGGGCGTCAGGCGCTGGCGCCAACGGCGTCCAGCAGGTGGTCCACACAGGAGGCCAAATCGGCGTGGACGCGGGTGTCGGCCGGGAATTCGGGCGGCAGCCCGCTCTGGCCCTGCAAATCGCTGTGGCGACCGGTGCAGACCAGGTGTGGCGCGCAGCCGGCGGCGGCGGCGGCCTGCATGTCGCGCAAGCTGTCGCCGATGTAGGGCACGCCGCGCAGGTCCACGCCGTAGCGTTCGGCGATCTGCTCGAGCAAGCCTGGCTCCGGCTTGCGGCAGTGGCAGCCCTCGTCGGGCGCATGCGGGCAGTAAAACACCGCGTCGATGCGACCGCCATAAGGAGCCAGGGCCTTGACCATGCGGGCGTGCACGCTGTTGAGCGCCGCCATGTCAAACAGGCCACGGCCCAGGCCCGACTGGTTGGTGGCGAGCACCACGTGGTAGCCCGCGTGGTTGAGGCGCCCGATCGCTTCCAGGGCGCCGGGCAAGGGCTCCCATTCCTCGGGCGATTTGACGAACTCGTCACTTGCGCGGTTGATGGTGCCGTCGCGGTCCAGGATGACGAGTTTGGTGTGCATGGGGGCTCCGGGGTCAGGCGGCCAGGCGCGAGAGGTCGGCCACGCGGTTCATCGCCAGGTGCAGGCTCTTGAGCAGGCCCTGACGGTTCAGGCGCAGGTCCATCTGTTCGGCGTTGACCATCACATCGTCGAAGAAGGCGTCGACCGGGCCATGCAGCGCGGCCAGCGTCTGCAGGCTGGCGGTGTAGTCACCGGCCTCGAACTGCGCGGTGGACTCGGGCACCCACTTGCCCATGGCGGCGTGCAGGGCTTTTTCGGCATCTTCCTGCAACAGGGCCACGTTCACGTGCGCATCCACCTCGTCGGCTTTCTTGAGGATGTTGCCGATGCGCTTGTTGGCCGCAGCCAGCGCCGGGCTCTCGGGCAGCGCGGCAAAAGCACGCACCGCCGCCAGGCGCTTGGCCACCTCGGACAGGCGCTGCGGCTGCAACGCGAGCACGGCATCGACCTCCTGCGCACGGTAGCCCTGCTCGCGCAGGCTGCCAGCCAGTCGCTCATACACGAACTCGGTGAGCGCCGCGCTGGCATCGCTGACCTTGTCGCCGAACACCGGCGTGGCCAAAGCCAGCAGCGCGCCCAGGTCCAGCGGCAGGTCTTTTTCGATCAAGAGGCGGATCACGCCCAGCGCATGGCGGCGCAAGGCAAACGGGTCCTTG
>JBDLTR010000031.1:0-11694 GCA_039805705.1 Pseudomonadota bacterium | reverse complement strand
TGGCTGAAATCAACCAGCTCACCATTGACCGCAAGCAGACCATGATGTTCAGCGCGACCTTCGCGCCCCGCATTCAGCAACTGGCTGCCCGCGTAATGCGCGAACCCCAGCGTGTGACCATCGACAGCCCGCAGGAAAAGCACGCCAACATCCAGCAAGTGCTGTTCTGGGCCGACAACGCCGAGCACAAGCGCCAGCTTCTCGACCACTGGCTGCGCGATGCGAGCATCGACCAGGCCATCGTGTTCGCCAGCACCCAGATCGAGTGCGACGGCCTGGCCACCGAACTTCAGCAGGCCGGCTTCGCCGCCGTGGCGCTGCACGGCGCCCTGAGCCAGGGCCTGCGCAATCGCCGCCTGATGGCACTGCGCAACGGCCAGGTGCAGATCCTGGTGGCCACCGACGTGGCCGCGCGCGGCATCGACGTGCCCACCATCACCCACGTCTTCAACTTCGGCCTGCCGATGAAGGCCGAGGACTACACCCACCGCATCGGGCGCACCGGCCGCGCCGGCCGCTCGGGCCTGGCCGTGACCTTTGCCGAAATCCGCGACCGCCGCAAGATCGGTGACATCGAGTTCTACACCAAGCAGCCCTTCACGGCCGAAGTGATCCCCGGCCTGGAACCCAAGCAACGCTTTGACTACCCGCGCAAGGGCTTTGGTGGCAAGGGCGCTGGCAAAGGTGGCCGCAGCGACCGTGGTGAGCGCGGTTTTGGTGGCCAAGCCAAAGGCTGGGGCAACCGCGGCGGCGACCGCTTTGAGAGCCGCGGCAATGACTTCCGTGGCGGTGAGCGTTTCGAACCCCGCTTTGACCCCCGCAAAGACGGCGGCCGCCAAGAGCAGCCGCGCTTTGAAGCACGCCACGACCCCCGCTTTGAACCGCGCCAAGACCGTTTTGCGGGCGAGCGCGCCCACCCCGGCCATGGCGAGCGCTTCGAGCGCCGCGACGACCGCGCACCGCGCGGCTTTGGCAACTTCGACAAGCCGCAACACGCGCCCCGAGGCGCTGCGCGCGCCACCGCTGGCAATGATCGCTTCGGCGATCGCGCCAGCCGCGGCCCCAAACTGGTCGGCGGCGGCTTCAAACCCCACGCCCCCAAGCGCAAGGGCTGACCGGGCGCCTGGATCCTCGGGTCAAGCCCGAGGATGACATTTTGGAATTTGTCATTGCCCGGCGCTCTTGTCCTTTGTCATTGCCCGGCTTGACCGGGCAATCCATGTCTTCTGGACAGACGTAAAAAAACCGCCAAGGCTTTCACCTTGGCGGTTTTTTTTGAGCAGTCCCGAATTACTCGGCAGCCACAGCCGCTTTGCGCTGGGGCAGCTTTTCCTTGATGCGGGCCGACTTGCCGCTGCGCTCACGCAGGTAGTACAGCTTGGCACGGCGCACATCGCCGCGGCGCTTGACTTCGATGCTGGCGATCAGCGGGCTGTAGGTCTGGAACGTGCGTTCCACGCCTTCACCGCTGGAGATCTTGCGCACGGTGAAGCCACTGTTGAGGCCACGGTTGCGCTTGGCGATCACCACGCCTTCGTAAGCCTGCACGCGCTTGCGGTTGCCTTCCACCACGTTCACGTTCACGATGACGGTGTCACCGGGGGCGAACTCGGGGATGTTTTTGCCAAGGCGAGCGATTTCTTCTTGCTCGAGGGTCTGGATCAGGTTCATCTTTGAACTCCACATTTTCACGTTCGTGCCCGCTGCACAAGGGGCGTTCCTGGCGCTCATC
Organism: Pseudomonadota bacterium; assembly: GCA_039805705.1. Lineage (GTDB taxonomy): Bacteria > Pseudomonadota > Gammaproteobacteria > Burkholderiales > Burkholderiaceae_C > Limnohabitans_A. Next base: position 9,962 of record JBDLTR010000031.1, on the reverse strand, counting down.
AAGAGACTGTCGGCTGCAAACGGGTGCAGCAAGCCGGACCGCGGCGGGTAGAGGACCGAAAAGCCTTGAATTATAGCTTTTTCAGGAAGGCCTCGTCCTCGCGGCTCAGCCGCCCCGCGGCGCGGGCCTGGTCGATCAGCTCAGGGCGGTGCCGGGCGCTGAGCGCGAGGCTCTGCTCACGCCGCCAGCGCGCGATGTGCGCGTGGTGGCCCGAGAGCAGCGCCTCGGGCACCGCCTGCCCCTGCCAGACCTCGGGCCGGGTGTAGTGCGGGCTGTCCAGCAGGCCGTCAAGGGCCGGGTTGAAGCTGTCGAGCTGGTGGCTGCCTTCGTCGTTCAACACGCCAGGTTGCAGGCGCGCCACCGCGTCGAGCAAGGCCATGGCCGCAATCTCGCCGCCCGAGAGCACGAAGTCACCCAGGCTGATCTGGTGCGTGACGTGGCGGTCGATGAAACGCTGGTCCACGCCCTCGTAGCGGCCACACAGCAGGACGGCGCCCACGCCATCGGCCCACCCCTGCACCGAGCCATGGTGCAGGCGCTCACCGATCGGCGAGAACAACACCAGCGGTGCCGGCTGCACTTCAGCACGATCCGCGCGGATGGCCTGCAAACAGCGCTCGAGCGGCTCGGCCAACATCACCATGCCCGGACCGCCGCCAAAGGGCCTGTCGTCGACGCGGCGGTAATTGCCCTCGGCGAAGTCGCGCGGGTTCCACAGGCGCACATCGACCTGGCGCGTTTCGTAAGCGCGGCGGGTCACGCCCGCCTGCAGAAAAGGCGCGAACAGCTCTGGAAACAGGGTGATGACGTCAAAGCGCATGGCGCGCCCGGTCCTCAGTAATCGGGCTGCCAGTCCACGGTGATGCACCGTGCGGCCGTGTCCACCTGGTCGACAAAGGCGGAGACAAAAGGAATCATGCGCTCGACCACCTTGCCGCCCTCCTCGGCCTGCAGCACCAGCACGGTCTGCGGCCCGGTGGCCATGAGCTCGCGCACCGTGCCCAGGGCCACACCCTCGCGGTTGACCACGGCCAGGCCGATCAGGTCGACCCAGTAGTACTCGCCGTCGGCGGGCGTCGGAAAACTCGAGCGCGGCACGAACACGCGCGCGCCCTTGAGGCTTTCGGCGGCGTTGCGGTCGGCAATGGCTTCGCTGCTGGCGACGATGCTGTCGGCATGCGCTTTGGCCTCGCGCACGGGCAGCAGCAGGGGCTGGGTCCAGTCTTCGCTGGCGGTGGCCGCTTCGGTGGGCCGGCGCGGTTTGGCGCTGCGCTCAGGCGGCAGCAAAAACCAGCGTTTGGAAGAAAAAAGCGCCTCGGGCGAGGCGCTGTGGGGCAAAACCTTGAACCAGCCTTTGATGCCCCAGGCGTCCAGGATGCGCCCGACTTCGATGGCGTCAGCCGGCAATGCGGCTGTCTCGAGCGGGGGGCGCATCCGGGCGCGGGCCGATCAGGCGGCGGCCTTGGCGGCTTGCTTGATCAGGCGGTCGACGGTGGGCGAAGACTGGGCGCCAACGCTCTTCCAGTAGGTCAGGCGGTCCTGGGCGATGCGCAGGCCCTGCTCGCCTTCAACGGCGGAAGGGTTGTAGAAACCGATGCGCTCGATGAAGCGGCCATCGCGGCGCACGCGCTTGTCGGCGACGACGATGTTGAAGAAGGGACGGCTTTTGGAGCCGCCGCGGTTCAGACGAATAACGACCATGATTTATCCTTGGGTGGTTGGCAAGTCTGCACAAAAAAGCAGCCGCCGCATCCTTCAGCGTTTGAGACACGCAACTGGCCACCCGGCCAGTGACACACTGAAAAGCCTTTGATTATAGCGGGCGGCGCGGTCTGGGCACAATGGGCCCTCCAGCAGCGCCTGGACCCCAGGCCCCCTGCCCCATAATCGCGCCCCATGAAAAACAAGACGCTGGCCACTTGGCTGACTTTTTTCGGCGGCCCCCTGGGCCTGCACCGCTTCTACCTGCGCGGCTTGGGGGACCTGTGGGGATGGCTGTTGCCGCTGCCCACGGCCCTGGGTCTGTACGGCATCGAGCGTGTGCTGCAATTCGGTCAGGACGACCAGCTCAGCTGGTGGCTGATCCCGCTGCTGGGGTTCAACATCGCGGCCTGCGGCCTGAACGCGATCATCTACGGCCTGATGAGCCGGGAACGCTGGAACGCCCGCTACAACCCCCACCTGGCTGCCGACCACCTGGCCGGCCGCACCACCTGGTTCACGATCGGCGGGGTGGCGGTGGCCTTGCTGGTGGGCACCGCGGTCCTGATGTCGAGCATCGTGTTCAGTTTCCAGCGCTATTTCGAATACCAGATCGAGGAAGGGCTGAAGATCAGCCAGTGAGCGACGCCAACATGCAAAAAGCCCGGCATGCCGGGCTTTTTGCTGCGGGCTCGTGCCGGCTCAGAAGAGCTGCAAACTGGCCCAGTAAGCCACCGCGGCCACAAAAGCGCTGGCCGGGATGGTGAAGACCCAGGCCCAGACGATGTTGCCAGCCACGCCCCAGCGCACCGCACTGGCCCGCTGGGTGGAGCCCACGCCGACGATCGCACCGGTGATGGTGTGGGTGGTCGAGACCGGAATGCCCAGGCCAGTGGCGATGAACAGCGTGAGCGCACCGCCGGTCTCTGCGCAGAAACCGCCCACGGGTTTGAGCTTGGTGATCTTCTGGCCCATGGTCTTGACGATGCGCCAACCACCGAACATGGTGCCCAGACCGATCGCCATGTAGCAGCTGATGATGACCCAGGTGGGGGGCGATTTGTCGCCCGTGGTGGCGTAACCCGTGGCCATGAGCAGCATCCAGATGATGCCGATGGTTTTTTGGGCGTCGTTGCCGCCGTGGCCCAGGCTGTAGGCGCCAGCAGACACCAGCTGCAGGCGGCGGAACCACTTGTCGACCTTGAGCGGGCGCGAACGGCGGAAGATGTTGGCCACGATCACCATCATCAAGGAACCGAGCACAAAGCCTAAGAGGGGCGAGACGAAGATGAAGGTCACGGTCTTGAGGATGCCGGCCGACAGCAAGGCGCCGGTGCCGGCCTTGGCAATCACCGCCCCCACGATGCCGCCGATCAGGGCGTGCGAGGAACTGCTGGGGATGCCGTAGTACCAAGTAATGACGTTCCAGGTGATCGCGCCCACCAGGGCACCAAACACCACATGGGTGTCGACCACCCCGGGCATGACGATGCCCTTGCCGACCGTCGCCGCCACACTGAGGTGGAAGACGAAGATGGCCACAAAATTGAAGAAGGCCGCGAACACCACGGCCTGGGTCGGCTTGAGCACGCCGGTGGAGACCACGGTGGCGATCGAGTTGGCCGCATCATGAAACCCGTTCATGAAGTCGAAGGCCAGGGCCAGGGCCACCAGCAGCATCACCACCCACAGGGCGGACTGGACGTTTTCCATGGGGTCAGGGCTCCGCCAGCGATCAGGAGTTTTCGAGGACGATGCCCTCGATCTGGTTGGCCACGTCCTCGCACTTGTCGGTGATGGTCTCCAGCAGCTGGTAAATCGCCTTGAGCTTGATGATCTCGCGCACATCGGGCTCGTCGCGGAAGAGTTTGCTCATGGCGCTGCGCATCACGCGGTCGGCGTCGGACTCCAGGCGGTCGATTTCTTCGCAGGTCTTGAGCGCGGACTCGGCCACGGCCGGGTCACCGATCCGGGCCAGCAGTTTCACCACATCCTGCACACGCTCGCAGCAGCGCACCGACAGGTCGGTCAGGCGTGTGATCTCCTCGGTCATGTGCTTGACGTCGTACAGCGCCATGGTTTCAGCGGTGTCTTGGATCAGGTCGGCCACATCGTCCATCAGGTTGATCAGCGCGTGGATCTGCTCGCGGTCGATCGGGGTGATGAAGGTGGTGTGGATCAGGCGGTTGACTTCCTGCGTCACGCGGTCGGCCGCGTGCTCGGCGTTGTCGACCTCGCGGTTGTACTTCTCACGCAGGTGCGTGTCGCTGTAGTTGGCCACCAGGTTGGCAAAGGCGCGGGAGGCCTCCACGATGCGCTCGGCATGCTGGTTGAACAGTTCAAAGAAATTGCCCTCTTTGGGCAGCAATTTGCCGAACAGCATCGAAAAACTCCGGTGTTTTTGACAGCCCGATGTCCAAGGGATGTCTGTGGTGTGACGGCTGAGTTTAACCGCTCAGGCATTTCTAAATATGAAATACACAGCCCCCACCATGCACAGCGCGGCCCAGAGGTAGTCCAGCTTGAAGGGCTCCTTCAGGTAAAGCATGGCGAAGGGCACGAACACGCTCAGCGTGATCACCTCTTGCATGATTTTGAGCTGGCCCACACTGAACTGGGTGTGGCCGATGCGGTTGGCCGGCACCTGCAGCAGGTACTCGAAGAGCGCAATGCCCCAACTGAACAGGGCGGCCAGCCACCAGGGCGCGCTGGAGAGGCTGCGCAGGTGGCCATACCAGGCGAACGTCATGAACACATTGCTGGCGATCAGCAGCAAGGCGGTTTGCAGGCCCACCGGCCAGGCCTGGAAGGTGGTGATCAGGTTCATGGCTGAGCCTCCTCCAAGACCGCGATCGTTTGGTGCTGCACGGCGCTCAGGGCGGCGGCGCTCACCCGTTCGGGCGCCACATCCGCCAGTGGCAGCAGCACGAAAGCGCGTTCATGCCAACGTGGGTGCGGCACGGTCAAGCGCGGGCTGTCGATGCGGGCATCGCCGTACAGCAGCAGATCGAGATCGAGCGTGCGCGGGGCATGGCGGTAAGGGCGCTCTCGGCCGGCCGCTTGTTCGAGCATCTGCAACTGCGTGAGCAAATCGGGCGCACTCAAGCGGGTGTCCAGCTTGGCCACCGCGTTGATGAAATCGGGGCCCTGGGCGTCGTGGGGCGCGCTGCGGTACAGGCGCGAGCGCGCCAGCAGACGGGTCTCGGGCAGGCTGTTCAGGTCGGTCAGGGCCTGCAGCACGCTGGTCCGCGCATCGCCCAGGTTGGCGCCAAGCGAGACCCAGACCGTGACCGCTTCACGGCGCATCGCTCACTCGGCGGCGGGGGCGCTGCCACCGCCCGCGGGCTTGCGGCGGCGACGGCGGCGCTTCTTGGGCGCTTCGCCCGCGTCCTGCCCAGCCTCGTCGGCCTCGACAGGCTCAGCCCCCCCATCGGCTTCGGCCGTTGGCCTGGGTGCGCGGCGCGCGCGCGGCGCACGCGGCTGGCTTTGCTGCTCGGCGCGGGCTTGTTGCACCAGGTCTTCGCGCGTGGCGTCGTCGGCCAGGCTGAATTCTTGCCACCAGTCGGCCAGGCGCTCGTCCACCTCTTGCACATCGGCGCGCAGGCGCAAAAAGTCAAAACCGGCGCGAAAGCGCGGTTGCTCGACCAGCCCAAACGGCGTGCTGCCCACGCGCTTTTCAAAACGCGGCTGCATCATCCAGATCTCGCGAATGTCGGCGCCCAGCTTGCCGCGGCCCGACACATCGCCGATGCGGCTGTCGAAAACCTCGTCAATCGCCTCTTGCAAGGCTGGGAATGGGTGCGCCTTGCGCGCCAGGCGCTGGGCCCAGCCTTCGCGCACATCGGCCCAGAGCACACAAGCCAGCAAAAAGCTGGGCGCCACCGGCTTGCCTTCGCCGACACGGCGGTCGGTGTCGGCCAATGCCGCTTTCACGAAAGGCGTGTCGGCACGCTCGACCACGATGTCGAGCAAGGGGTAAATGCCTTTGGCCAGGCCCAGGGCCTTGAGCTGCGCGATCGAGGCCAGGGCATGGCCAGTCTGCAGCAGCTTGAGCATTTCGTCGAACAGGCGGCTTTGCGGCACATCGGCCAGCAGCGCTTTCATCTCGGCCAGGGGCTTGCCGGTCTTGCTGTCGAGCTTGAAGCCCAGCGGGCTGAGCTTGGCGGCGAAACGCACCGCACGGATGATGCGCACCGGGTCTTCACGGTAGCGCGTGGCCGCGTCGCCGATCATGCGCAGCACGCGCTTGCCCGCGTCCTGGATGCCGCCGTGGTAATCGACCACGATCTGCGTCTCAGGGTCGTAGTACATGGCGTTGACGGTGAAGTCGCGGCGCGTGGCGTCCTCGTCCTGAGGCCCCCAGACGTTGTCGCGCAGCACACGGCCGCTGGCATCGACGGCGTGCTTCATGCCGGCCAGCTCGCTCTTGCTGGTGCGTTCATTGCCCTTGACCTGCTCGGCGGCGGCGTTGTCGAGGTAGGCGCGGAAGGTCGAGACCTCGATGACCTCGTGCTCGCGGCCACGGCCATACACCACGTGCACGATGCGAAAGCGCCGGCCGATGATGAAGGCGCGCCGGAACAGGCCCTTGACCTGCTCGGGCGTGGCGTTGGTGGCCACGTCGAAATCCTTGGGGCGCAGGCCCAGCAGCAAATCGCGCACGGCGCCGCCCACGATGTAGGCCTCGAAGCCGGCATTTTGCAGCGTGCGCACCACGTTGACGGCGCGCTCGTCGACCAGCGAGGGGTCGATGCCGTGCACACTGGCCGGCACCTCGGTGCGTTGGCCGAAATGGGGTTTGCCACCGGCGGGCTTGCCCAGCAGCTTGGTGATGAGTTTTTTGATCATTCTTCTTGAAACAGGTCCAGGACTTTCCAGCCCCTTTGGGTGGCCCATTGTCGCAGGCGGGCGTCGGGGTTGGTCGCCACCGGGTGTTGGGCTTTTTCGAGCAGGGGCAGGTCGTTCATCGAGTCCGAGTAAAAGTGCATCTCGACATCCGCCCAGGAGAGGCCTTTGGCGGCCAGCCATTGCGCGACGCGGGTGACCTTGCCCTCGCGGAACGAGGGCGTGCCCTTGATCTCGCCGGTGATCCAGCCGTGCGCATTGCGCTCGAGTTCGACCGCGATCAGCTCATGGACACCGAAGGCCTGCGCGATCGGGCGCGTGACGAATTCGTTGGTCGCGGTGACGATGACCACGGTGTCGCCCGCCCGCTGGTGGCCACGCACCAGCTCGAGCGCCTGCGGCAAGATGCGCGGACGGATCACCTCGTCCATGTAGCGGTTGTGGGCCTTGGCCGCTTCCACCGGGCCGCGCACGCAGGCGGCCTCGGTCGCAAACCGCACGTAGTCGTGGATGTCGAGCGTGCCGGCCTGGTAGTGGGCGTAAAACGCGTCGTTGCGCGCACGGAAAGTCTGGGCATCGGTCCAGCCCAGCTCGATCGTGAATTCGCCCCAGCTGTGGTCGGAGTCGATCGGCAAGAGGGTGTGGTCGAGGTCGAAAAGCGCGAGTTTCATTCGTTTTCCAGCATGGCGCGCACCAGCGGGATGGTCAGCGCGCGCTGCGTTTGCAAGGCGTAATGGTCCAGGTGGTCCAGCAGCTGCATCAGGCTGCCCAGATCGCGCGAAAAGCGGCTGAGCATGTAGGCCATGACCTCGTCGCTCAGGAACAGCCCACGCGCGTCGGCCGCCTGGCGCAGCACGGCGCGGCGCTCGGGCTCGCCCAAGACCTGCAAACCGTAGACATGGCCCCAACCCAGGCGGGTGCGCAAGTCGTCGCGCAAGGGCAAGTCGGCCGGCGGCAAGTTGCCGGCGGCCAGCACCCAGCGCGGGTTGCCGCTGCGCGGCGTGAGCGCGTTGACGAACCAGTTGAAAGCGCCGTGCTGCTGGGACAGGTCGTACAGGTGCACATCGTCCATCAGCACCGCGACCCAGTCTTCGTTGAATTCGGGCGGGTTCCAGGTGTGGGCGTCCAGCCAGCCCACCGCCTGGCCCTGCCCGCTCAGCGCGCTGTGCACCGCCTGCAGCAAATGCGTTTTGCCTGAGCCGGTCTCGCCCCAGAGGTAGGTGGGCACCGGCGCACGCGTGCCGCCCGAGGTCCACAAGCGCAGGTGGTTGAGCGCCGCCTCGTTGGGGCCACTGAAAAAACTCGCCAAGCTCGGCCGTGTCGACAAGCCGATGTCCAGCGCCAGCTGCTTCATGGCGTGTCCGGCCCGCCTGGGCCGTGGCGGTAAAGACCGCTGTCCATGTAGCCCTGCCGCACGCGGCGCAAGGCCACCAGCAGCACGGCGCTGGCCGGCAAGGCCATCAGCACGCCCACAAAGCCGAACAGCTGGCCAAAGGCCATCAGCGCAAAAATCACGGCCAGCGGGTGCAGGCCAATGCGCTCACCCACCAGGCGCGGCGTGAGCACAAAACTCTCGATCAGCTGGCCCAGGCCATAGACCACCGCCACCGCCAACAAGGCCTGGCCCGGTGCGAACTGCAGCAGGGCCGCCAGCAAGGCCAAAGCCAGACCCAAGCCAAAGCCCAGGTAGGGCACGAAGACCGCCAAGCCGGTGAACACCCCAATGGGCAGCGCCAAATCCAGCCCGAACAGGGCCAGGCCCGCGCTGTAATACGCGGCCAGCGCCAGCATCACCAAAAACTGGCCGCGCAGGTACTCGCCCAAGACCGCGTCGCATTCCTGGGCAAAGCCATCGACCGAGGCCCGCCAGCGCGGCGGCACCAGCTCAAACACCCGGGCCAGCAAGCGCTCCCAGTCGTGCAAGAGAAAAAACAGCACCACCGGCACCAGCACCAGGTAGCCCGCCACCGTCAGCGCCGCACTGCCACCGACTTTGAGGGACGCGAGCAGCGGGGCCATCCAGTCCTCGCGGTTGGCGCTGAGCCACTCGCGCAACTGGGCCTTGAGGTCCTGCAGGTCCAGCGACACCGACACACCCAGATTGGCCAGCACGGGTTGCAAGCCCGCATCCAGCCGGTCGAGCAAGCCGGGCAACTGCTGGCGCAGCAAGGGCCACTCGCGCACCAGCACCGGCACCAGCAGCAACAACAATCCGAGCAAGGCCGCCAAAGCCAGCAACTCGACCACGACGACCGCCAAAGCCAGTCGCCAAGCGCCGCCTTGGGCCCCGGCCAGGCGCCTGACCAGCGGGTGCAGCGCATAGGCCAGCACCGCCGCAGCGATGAAAGGGGCCAGCACAGGCGCCAGCAACCAGAGCAAAGCGCTCACCAGCAAGGCCACGCCCAGCCAGGCCAGCAGGCGATTGACAGGAAGCGGGACAGGTGTGGGCACGTGTGGGACGGGTGGTGAACGGCGTTGTGGCGCCGAGGGATTGGGGGCAACCCTTAAAATTGCGGATGATTTTAGTCTGCCTACCGTTTATCAGGCCCCTCGATTCGATTTTGAACGCCCCACACCCGGGCCTCTGACATGAGCCAAACACCCCTTTCCTACAAAGACGCCGGCGTCGACATCGTGGCCGGCGACGAACTCGTCGAACGCATCAAACCCCTGGCCAAGAAAACGATGCGCGAAGGCGTGCTCGCCGGCATTGGCGGTTTTGGCGCCCTCTTTGAAGTGCCCAAGCGCTACAAGGAGCCGGTGCTGGTGAGTGGCACCGACGGCGTGGGCACCAAGCTCAAGCTGGCCTTTGAGTGGAACATGCACGACACCGTGGGCATCGACCTGGTGGCCATGAGCGTGAACGACGTGCTGGTGCAAGGCGCCGAGCCGCTGTTCTTTTTGGACTACTTCGCCTGCGGCAAGCTCGATGTGGACACCGCCGCTGCCGTGGTCGGCGGCATCGCCAAGGGCTGCGAGCTCTCGGGCTGCGCGCTGATTGGCGGCGAAACCGCCGAAATGCCGGGCATGTACCCCGCGGGCGAATACGACCTGGCCGGCTTTGCCGTCGGCGCTGTCGAAAAAAGCAAGATCCTCACCGGGCAAAACGTGCAGGCCGGCGATGTGGTGCTGGGGCTGGCCTCCAGTGGCGTGCATTCCAACGGCTTCTCGCTGGTGCGCAAATGCATCGAGCGCGCGGGTGCCAACGCCCCGGCCACGCTCGAGGGCAAGCCCTTCAAACAGGCCATCATGGAACCCACGCGCCTGTATGTGAAAAACGTGCTGGCCGCGCTGGCTGCGCACCCGATCAAGGCGCTGGCGCACATCACCGGCGGTGGTTTGCTGGAAAACATCCCGCGCGTGCTGCCCGAGGGCCTGGCCGCCCACCTCCAAAAAGGCAGCTGGCCCCAAACCGA
>JBDLTR010000030.1:0-12092 GCA_039805705.1 Pseudomonadota bacterium | reverse complement strand
GCCGACAACAAGATCATCTGGGCCACCGGCCCGCTGACCGGCACCATGGCCTCCACCGGCGGCCGCTACACCGTCATCACCAAGGGCCCGCTCACCGGTGCGATTGCCTGCTCCAACTCGGGCGGCTACTGGGGCGCCGAGCTCAAGATGGCCGGCTGGGACATGGTCATCTTCGAGGGCAAATCGGCCAAACCGGTCTACCTGTACGTCTGCGACGATGTGGCCGAACTGCGTGACGCCGAGCAGCTGTGGGGCAAGAGCGTCTGGCAGACCGAAGACATGCTCAAGAAAGCCCACCAGGACCCGCTGCTGCGCATTTCCAGCATCGGCAAGGCGGGAGAGAACGGCGTGCTGTACGCCGCTGTGGTCAACGACCTGCACCGCGCGGCTGGCCGCTCGGGCGTGGGTGCCGTGATGGGCAGCAAGAACCTCAAAGCCATTGCCGTGCGTGGCACCAAGGGCGTGGGCAACATCCGCGATCCCAAGGCCTTCATGGCCGCGTCCAAGGCCGCCAAGAAGGTGCTGGCCGACAACGCCGTCACTGGTCAGGGCCTGCCGACCTACGGCACGCAGGTGCTGATGAACGTGATCAACGAAATCGGTGCGCTGCCCACCCGCAACCACCGCGACGTGCAGTTCGAAGGCGCCAAGGACATTTCGGCCGAAGCCATGGCCACGCCGCGCAAGACCGACGGCAAGGCCCAGCTGGTCACCAACCAGGCCTGCTTTGGCTGCACCATCGCTTGCGGCCGCATCAGCAAGATGGACGAAACCCACTTCTCGGTGCAGAACAAGCCCGAGTACTGGGGCGCATCCGGTGGCCTCGAGTACGAAGCCGCCTGGGCGCTGGGCGCGGCCAACGGCGTGAACGACCTCGAAGCGTTGCAGTACGCCAACCTGATTTGCAACGAGGAAGGCTTTGACCCCATCAGCTTTGGCGCCACCATCGGCGCGGTCATGGAGCTGTATGAAATGGGCGTGCTGACCGCCGCGCAAATTGGCACCGAAGCGCCGTTCGGCTCGGCCAAGGCGCTGTGCGAACTGGCCGACATGACGGCCAAGGGCATCGGCTTTGGCAAGGAAATCGGTCTGGGCTCCAAACGCCTGACCGCCAAGTACGGCCACCCCGACCTGTCGATGAGCGTCAAGGGCCAGGAGTTCCCGGCCTACGACGGTCGTGTGGTGCAAGGCATTGGCCTGGCGTATGCCACCTCCAACCGCGGTGCCTGCCACCTGCGCGGCTACACCATCGCCTCGGAAGTGCTGGGCATCCCGGTCAAGACCGAACCCACCGAGTCCAACGGCAAGCCCGAACTCGTCAAGGCCTTCCAGGACGCCACCGCCGCCTTTGATTCGGCCGGTGTCTGCATCTTCACCAGCTTCGCCTGGACCCTGGCCGACGTGGCCCCCCAGGTGCAGGCCGCCTGTGGCGAGGAGTTCACCATGGAACACCTCAACCACATCGGCGAGCGCATCTGGAACATGGAGCGCGAGTTCAACAACGCCGCCGGCTTCACCAAGGCCGACGACACGTTGCCCAAGCGCCTCTTGACCGAAGCCGCCAAGACCGGCCCTGGCAAGGGTGTGGTCAGCAAGCTGCCCGAGATGCTGCCCAAGTACTACGAGGTGCGCGGCTGGGACAGCGAAGGCCGTCCGACCGCCCAGACCAAGCAGCGTTTGGGCCTGTGAGGGCCCGGGGCGCCAGCCCCTGGGCGTGATCTGCAGCGGCCCATGGGCCGCTGCCTGTTTTTCGGAGTCTGATCCATGCGTCATCACCTCATCCTCGGCGCCGGCCCGGCCGGCATCATCGCCGCTGAAACCCTGCGCAAGCACTGCCCGCAAGACCGCATCACGGTGGTGGGCGACGAACGCGAGGCGCCGTATTCGCGCATGGCCATTCCTTACCTGCTGATCGGCAACATCGAAGAAAAAGGCACCTGGCTGCGCAAGGGGGATAGCCACTTTGCCGACCTGCGCATCGACATCGTGCAGGCGCGCGCCACGAAGGTGGATGCCCGGGCGCGCCAGGTGGCGCTGGACAACGGCCAGGCACTGGCCTTCGACACGCTCTTGATCGCCACCGGCTCGCACCCGGTGCGTCCGCCCATTCCGGGACTCGATCTGCCCGGGGTGCACACTTGCTGGACGCTCGAAGACGCGCGCGCCATTGCGGCGCTGGCCAAGCCGGGCGCCAAGGTCTTGCAGATGGGCGCGGGCTTCATCGGCTGCATCATCATGGAAGCGCTCAAGCAACGCGGGGTGGCGCTGTCGGTGGTCGAGATGGGCGACCGCATGGTGCCGCGCATGATGGGCCCGATGGCCGGCGGCATGATCCGCGACTGGTGTGAAACCAAGGGTGTGAAGGTCTTCACCGCCACCAAGGTCGAAGCGATTGAAAAAGCCGAAACGGGTGGTTTGCGCGTTCGCCTGTCGGGCAACCGCACTGTGGAGGCCGATCTGGTCATCAGCGCCACCGGTGTACGACCGGCCATCGGCTTTTTGCAGGACAGCGGCATCACCTGCCTGCAAGGCGTGCTGACCGACGAGCGCATGCAGAGCAATGTGCCCGGCGTTTACGCCGCCGGCGACTGTGCCGAAGCGTTTGATAAAGTCAGCGGCAAGACCATCGTGAGCGCCATCCAGCCCAACGCCGCCGAGCAGGCGCGGGTGGCCGCACTCAACATGGCGGGGCAGAGCACCACGCTCAAGGGCGTGACGCAGATCAACGTGCTCGACACCCTGGGCCTGATTTCCACCAGCTTCGGCAACTGGCAGGGCGTGGAAGGCGGGCAGCAGGCCCAGCTGACCGACCAGGCCGCTGGCCGGCACCTGAGCCTGCAGTTCAAGGACGACGTCATGGTCGGTTGCAACTCGGTGGGTTGGACCGAGCACGTCGGCGTGATGCGTGGCCTGGTCGAAGGCCAGGTGCGCTTGGGCGCGTGGAAGGACAAACTCCTGCAGGACCCGACCAAGCTGATGGAGGCTTACCTGGCGTGTGCGCAGGGTCAAAGCGGGTGGAGCGGCGCGCAGGATGCGCGTCGGCGCTAAAGTCCATGCCTGCATGGCCTGGCCGCGAGGCCAGGCCGTCCACCACCCCAAGCCATGCACATCACTTTCAAGCTGTTTGCCTCTTTGGGCGACTACCTGCCCGCTTCGGTGCGCCCCGGCAACGAGATGCGTTTGCCTGTGGCGCCAGGCGCCACCATCTCGCAGGTCATCGAACCCTTTGGCTTGCCGCCCAAGCTGGTGCACCTGGTGCTGGTCAATGGCAAGTACATCGAACCTGCGCGGCGTTCCACCTGCGCCTTGCAAGACGGTGATGTGCTCGCCATCTGGCCGCCGATTGCTGGCGGCTGAGCACAAGCCGTGCAGTCCCACTACCCCGAGCGTTTTGAGCGCGACATGGGCACCAGCGAGGCCGAATGGCTGAGCGCATTGCCCAGGGCCATCGGCGAGCATGTCCATGAGCTCTTGCCTGGCCAGGCACGCGTGCACATCGCGGGCGGTCGGCTGCAGCTGCGCTGGCAGGTGTTGCCCCCGCGCGTGATCGCGCTGTTGCGCATGCCGCGGCTGGCGGTGTGGTTTGAGTTTGAGGGCGTGCCCGAAGAGGCGCGTCAGCGTTTCATGAAGCGCTTTGACCTGACACTGCAACGCGGCGGCGGTTGAGCCTCAGCGCGCCCAGAGCGCGCCCACCGTTTTGAGCCCCAGCAGCGTCAGCGCCAGCGAGCCGAACAGGTGCACGCTGGCCATGCCCAGCGCCAGGGCATAACGCGCTTGCTGCAGCAGCGCCACCACTTCGACCGAAAAACTCGAGAAGGTGGTCAGCGCGCCCAGAAAACCGGTCACCAGGGTCAGCCGCCACAGGGGATCGAGCGCTGGCCACTGCTGGAACACACCGACGCACACACCCACCAGGTAGCCACCGATCAGGTTGGCCGCCAGCGTGCCCCAGGGGATCAGGGCGTTGCTGTGGCTGAGCCACAGCCCCAGCTGCCAGCGGGCGAGGGCGCCCAGGCAGGCGCCAAAACAGATGGCCAAGACAGCGTGCATGGTGGCCCGATTGTAGGCGGCGCCTCAGCGCGGGCGATCAGAACGGCGGACCGTCGGCCGTCGCCAGGGTGGGCTCGGGCGCGCTCTGCGGTGAAGCTTGCGCGCCCCAGGCCATCTCGCCGCCCAAAGCCTCGACCAGGCCGTCGAGCAAGGGCGAGAGCAGGCCCGTGGCCAGGGTGACGTCGGTGTCGAAGCGGTCCTCGCCCTTGTCGGTGCCACTGGCGTCCATCACACCATCCAGGAACTGCACCTTCTTGAGCTGCAGGGTTTCGGTCAAGACAAAGGTGACGCGACCGTCCCAGCTCAGCGCCAGTTGGGTGGGCAGCTTGCCTTCGCTCACATGCTTGCGCACCTCGTCATTGGCCAGGGGGTGGCGCACATAGCGGATGCTGGCGGCGTCTTCGCCCGTGGCTTTGAGGGTGCATTCGCGCTCCACCGACAGATCGGCTGGCCAGTCGTCGGGGTCGGTGGCGAGCAGCCAGCCGCTCATGGCCGACTGGGGGGTGGTGGCGGTCTGCAACAGCGCGATCGAGAAACCGGGCAGGGCTTTGCTCAGGGCCGAGATGGCTTCGTCGGCTTTGCCCTGACTGCCACAGTCGAGCACCAGGCGGCGCTGGGCCGGATCGATCCACACCAGCACCGTGGCCTGCTTGGCAAAAGCCTGTGGCAGCAGGGCCAGCCGCGCATCGTCTTGCAGGTTGCGACGCTCCTTCTTGCCCGGCTTGCGGCCGGTGCTGGCCTCGATGGCCGCGCATTGTTCCTCCACTTGCCGGCGCAGCACGCTGCCAGGCACCGCTTTGGACTCGATCATGAGCTTGGCGATCCAGTGTCCGCCCACTGATTCGACCAAAGGGCCATGCGCCTGGCCGCGGGGCTCGATCCAGCCCACCGATTTGTCCTGCGTCGCGCCGCATTCCACAAAGCGTGCGCTTTGCAGCGCCGCCTCCACATCGCCCAGACTTGGGCGCCAGCCCTCGGCGATGCGGTACACCATCACATTTTTGAACATGCCAATCCTTCTTGGGAGCGGCGATCTTACGTGATGGCCTGCGGTGTCTGGCCCGGCTGGCGGTTTGTCGCCAGCTCGACAGCGCCGGCCTGTTTTTATGCCCATGCTGGGCGCCATTTCAACACGAGGAGACCGACATGGACCGACGGCATTTTTTCCAGGGCACGGCCCTGACCACGGCTGGCGCGGTGGCCGGCTGCGCCTTGCCCGTGACGGCGCAGTCGCAGCCGCGCACGCCCTTCAAGGTGCCGGCGGTGCATGTGCCGATCCAGGGCAGCGACGAGGTGTTCCCGGTTCGACGCATCTACTGCATTGGGCGCAACTACGCGGCCCACGCGCGCGAAATGGGCTCTGACCCGACGCGCGAGCCGCCGTTCTTTTTTCAGAAGCCGACCGACGCGATCCAGCACGTGCCGCACCCCACGGTGGCCGATCACCCCTACCCACCGCTGACCAAGAACTACCACTACGAAGCCGAGTTGGTGGCCGCCTTGCACAAAGGGGGGCGCAACATCCCGCTGGAGAAGGCGCTCGACCATGTCTACGGCTACGCCGTGGGCCTGGACATGACGCGGCGGGATTTGCAGCGCTTCATGGGCGACCAGAAAAAGCCTTGGGAAATCGGCAAGAGTTTTGACATGTCGGCCCCGATCGGCGCGATCCACAAGGTCGCCCAGACCGGCCACTTCAGCTCGGGCTCGATCTGGCTCAAGGTCAATGGCGTGACCAAGCAAAGCGCCAACCTGAACCAGATGATATGGTCGGTCGCCGAGCAGATTGCCAAGCTGTCGGAAGCCTTTGAGCTCTTCCCCGGCGACCTCATCTACTCGGGCACGCCCGAGAACGTGGGGCCGGTGGTGCGCGGCGACGTGATCGAGGTGCACATCGATGGCCTGCCCAATTTGAGCGTGCGCATCGTCTGACGCCCTGGGCGCCTCAGCCTGCCGTGCCTGCCGGCTGCGTTCACCGTGCCTGGGGCGCGGAGACCGCTTGCTTCGGTCCCGGCCTCAGGGTTCGAGCTTGTGGGGGCTGGGTGCTGTGGGGTCAATCGCGTTTTCCATCTTCATGAAGATGGGGCGCCCATCGGGGGTGTTGAGCGGCACCACACGCTCACCCTCGGGGGTGTCCAGCACGGCGCACAGGGTGGGGCTGGAGCGCCATTCATCGCCCAGCTGCACTTCGAGGTCGGCGATCACGAGTCGGACATCGCTGAGGATCTGTTTGATGCGCATGGGGTGTCCTACGGTTGCGTGGCGGAAAACAGCCAGCCTTTGCTGCGGTCTTGGTTTTGCACAGCGATGAGCAGTTGCTTTTGCGCGCCGTTGTTGATTGTGTAGGCGGTCGCCACGCCTTGGGCGATGACGCCAGCCAAGCTGCATCCGGAGAAGGTCAGGGTCACGTCGAGGGCGTAGGCGTTGGATTGGGGCACCAGGGTGCCCGTGAAGTTGCAACCGCTGCTGCCGCCAGAACCTGAAAAATCCCCAGGGCTGTTCGGTGGGACCAGCAGCGTTGCGGGGCTGCCCGACAAGCTGCCTGCCCACGTACCTTCGATGTCACTGACCCGAACCTGCGGTGCAAGCTGCTCGTTTGAGGGCAGCCGGGTGAGTACAAAATTCTGTTGGAGGGTGTTGTTGATGGTGCGACGGCCGCTGATTTCGGCGTTGCTGAACGCGGCCGAAATTTTGACGTCGCGGGCCTGCAGGCCATTGGGGTACTCCTTGGTCGCGGCCTGAAAGTCAGTTCCTGTGGCGCTGGCACTGCCTTGTTCAAAGCCCGCCATCTCGCTGCCCGCGGCTTCGTAAAACGCCCAATAGGCGCCGTTGGGCAGGATCAGGCCGGCTTGCGTGGGACGGGTGGACGTGTTGTCGCGCCAAATGCCCACCACGTTGTTGAGGGTCGAGGGCGCTTGGCCCGATCCACCGCCGCCGCAGCCCGTGAGCGCCACGGTGAGGCCCATGCAGAGCCAGCGGCAACAGCGCAAAAACAACTCAGGAAAACCGGGTGTCATCGACGAGGTGTGCAAAAAGCGAAGGGCTCCATTGTCCCATTGTCCATCAGCACGGTGGGCGATTGGGCAAGGCTCAGCGTGCTTCCTCTGGGCGTTCCGGGAAGGCTTGTCCCTGGACGCGCAGCCCTTGGGCCGAGAGCTGTTCGGCTTTGCGCGGGCCGATGCCGGGTACGCGCCGCATCAGGTCTTTCCAGTCGCGAAAGGGGTGGCGTTCGCGTTCGGCCAGGATGCGTTGCGTGGTGGCCGGCCCCAGGCCGCGCAGGCCGTCGAGGTCGAGCTCACGCGCCTGGGCCAGCTCCAGGGTTTGGGCGCTGGCGAGGTGCATCCAGCTGGCGCAGGCCAGCCCAAGGGCAAGGCGGCTGAGTCGCATCGGGGCTCCCTGTGTGGCCTCTGCTGGGCCGGTGCAGCGATTGTGCGGCTGGCAGCGCGCGGTGCCAAGCCCGGTGCAGCCGTCTCAGAGTTCTTCGACGCGACGCGGCGGGTAGCTGTCCCAGGCCTGGCAGCCGGGGCAGTGCCAGAAGTGCTCTTTGGCCTCGAAGCCGCAAGCTGCGCAGCGGTAGCGTGCCAGCGGGCGGCTGGCGTTGTCCAGGGCTTTTTGCACCACGGCAGGCACGGCCTCTTGCGCCGGCGCCGCCGCGAGCCAGCGCGAGGTGGCCAGCAATGAAGGCTGCTTTTGCAGGTGCTGCAAAAAGAGCTGGCGGGCCTCGGGGCTGCCCATCCCTTGGCTGTTCAGGCTGACCATGGCCTCGAGCACATCCAGACTGGCATGCCGCTCGTAACACCGCTGCAACAGCGCCTGCACCGCTGCCTCTTGCCCGCTGGCTTGGGCGGCTTTGGCCAGGGTGCTGGCGGCCAGGGGGGCGGTGGGGTCGTCTTGCTCGAACAGCTCGCTCAGGGTCTGCACACAGGCCGGGGCTTGCTGAAGGCTCAGCTGCAGTTGGCCCAGCAGCAGGCGCGGTCGCGGCGCGTGGGGGATGTCGCGGACCGTGTCTTGCAAAAGCTGCAGGGCGCGATCGGTGTCGCCGCGCGAGAAGGCTTCGCGCGCTTGTTCGCAGCGGTAATGCGCCTGTCGCACGCTGAAATTGGCCTCGCCCGAACGCTCCAAAAGCTCGGCCACTTGCGCGGCTTGCGGCCATTCGCGCGAGCGCTCGTAGATGGCCAGCCGGGCCAAGCGGGCTTGGCCTTCGTAAGACGTGCCTTCGAGCTTGCGCAGGGCTTCTTCGGCGCGGTCGAGCAAGCCGGCCTTCAAAAAGTCCAGGGCCAGGCCGTGCTGCGCACGTTGGCGGTCGGCGGCGCCCAGGTCGCCGCGCGCCAGCAGGTGCTCGTGCACACGCACGGCGCGGTCGTATTCACCGCGGCGGCGAAACAGGTTGCCCAGGGCAAAGTGCAGCTCCGAGGTGTCGGGGTCGTTCTGCACGGCCTCGATGAAAGCGTCGATGGCCTGGTCCTGCTGCTCGTTGAGCAGGTGGTTCAAACCCTTGAAATAGGCGCGCGGCGCCTGGCGGTTGGCGATGCGCAGCTGGCGCAGGTCCAGGCGCGAGGCGATCCAGCCCAGCGCAAACGCCACGGGCAGGCCGATCAGGATCCAGGTCAGGTCAAGCTCCACCGGAGGCCTCCGGGGCAGGGGCTGGTGCGCTGGCGGGCGTCACTTGCTGGGCCGCTTGGCGCTGGCGCCACCAGCGCGGCACCATGCCCAGCACACCCACAGCGACACCCAGGGCGAAGGCGCTGAGGACCACCAACACGGTCGGGGCCTGCCAATAGGTGCCAAAAAAGAAGTGCACGCGGGTGTCCTGCTGGTTGTTCAGCGCGAACGCAAACAGGGTGAAAAAAACGGCGGCTTTCAGCAACCACTGAAGCAGCCGGAGCAGACGTTTCATGCAGGGCCTCGCAATGGCCACAATTCTAGCGGCCGCACACGGGCCACCTGAAACTCAGCCGCGCTGTTGCTCGGCGGTGGCGGCGTCCACGGCCTCGCGCAGGGCCTTGCCGGGTTTGAAATGGGGCACGCGTTTTTCGGGGATCATGACCGTCTCTCCCGAGCGCGGATTGCGGCCCACGCGCGGCGGGCGGCGGTTGATCGAGAAGCTGCCAAAGCCACGGATTTCGATGCGGTGCCCTCGCACCAGGGCTTCGCTCATGGCGTCGAGCACCGTCTTGACGGCCAGCTCGGCGTCGCGGTGGGTCAGCTGCGCAAAGCGCGCGGCCAGTTCTTCAACCAGATCGGAGCGGGTCATGGCGGTTTCCTGGGGCTCAGGCTCTCGTGATGGGCTCAAAAAAAGCCTGCCCCGAGGGGCAGGCTTGTGGCAGATGCCGATGGCGATCAGTTGTTGCCAGTGTCCAGCTTGGCACGCAGCAGGGCGCCCAGGCTGGTGGTGCCGGCGTTGCCGGTGTTCTGGCTCAGCGAAGCCATGGCTTCTTGCTGGTCGGCCTGGTCCTTGGCACGGATCGACAACTGGATGTTGCGGCTCTTGCGGTCGACGTTGGTCACCACGGCGGACACTTCGTCGCCTTCTTTGAGCACGCTGCGGGCGTCTTCCACGCGGTCGGCCGAAATCTCCGAAGCGCGCAGGTAACCGATGACGTCTTCGCCCAGGTCGATCTCAGCGCCCTTGGCGTCCACGGTCTTGACCTTGCCGGTCACGATGGAGCCTTTGTCGTTCACCGAGGTGAAGGTGCTGAACGGGTCGCCGTCGAGCTGCTTGATGCCCAGGGAGATGCGCTCGCGGTCCACGTCCACGGCCAGCACGATGGCTTCGACTTCCTGGCCCTTTTTGTACTCGCGCACGGCTTGCTCGCCCGGCTCGTTCCAGGACAGGTCAGACAGGTGCACCAGACCGTCGATGCCGGCGGCCAGACCCACGAACACGCCGAAGTCGGTGATCGACTTGATCGGGCCCTTGACGCGGTCGCCGCGCTTGGTGTTCTGGGCAAATTCTTGCCAGGGGTTGGCACGGCACTGCTTCATGCCCAGCGAGATGCGGCGCTTGTCTTCGTCGATCTCGAGGACCATGACTTCGACTTCGTCACCCAGAGCCACGATCTTGGAAGGGGCCACGTTCTTGTTGGTCCAGTCCATTTCAGACACGTGCACCAAGCCTTCGATGCCGGGCTCGAGTTCCACAAACGCGCCGTAGTCGGCGATGTTGGTGATCTTGCCGAACATGCGGGTGCCGGTGGGGTAGCGGCGCGAGACGCCCATCCAGGGGTCGTCGCCCATCTGCTTGAGGCCCAGGGACACGCGGTTTTTCTCGGTGTCGAACTTGAGGATCTTGGCGGTGATTTCCTGGCCAGCCTGAACGACTTCGCTCGGGTGACGCACACGGCGCCAGGCCATGTCGGTGATGTGCAGCAGGCCGTCGATGCCACCCAGGTCCACGAAGGCACCGTATTCGGTGATGTTCTTGACCACGCCGGTGACGATGGCGCCTTCACGCAGGGTTTCCATCAGCTTGGCGCGCTCTTCGCCCATTGAGGCTTCGATCACGGCGCGGCGGCTCAGCACCACGTTGTTGCGCTTGCGGTCGAGCTTGATGACCTTGAACTCCAGGGTCTTGTTCTCGTAGGGCGTCAGGTCCTTGGTGGGACGGGTGTCGACCAGCGAACCCGGCAGGAAGGCGCGGATGCCGTTGACGAGGACCGTGAGGCCGCCCTTGACCTTGCCGCTGGTGGTGCCGGTGACGAAGTCGCCCGATTCCAGGGCTTTTTCCAGCGACAGCCAGGAGGCCAGGCGCTTGGCGGTGTCGCGGCTGAGGATGGTGTCGCCGTAGCCGTTCTCGATGGAGCCGATGGCCACAGACACAAAATCGCCGACCTGGACTTCGATGTCACCCTGGTCATTCTTGAACTCGTCGATGTTGACGTAGGACTCGGACTTGAGACCGGCGTTGACGACGACGAAGTTGTGCTCGATGCGCACGACTTCAGCGGTGATGACCTCGCCCGGGCGCATTTCGGTGCGCTTGAGGGATTCTTCGAAGAGGGCGGCAAAAGATTCGGACATGTTTTTCCTTGTCCACAGTCAGGAGGTACGGACGCGACATGCGCCGTTTGTCAAAAGCTGGCTGTGGCGGTTTGCGGCAGGGGCCGCGGTTGGGTTGAACCACCCACACCGCCAATGTGCAAGCTGCACGGAGGGAGCGGTGTGGACCGTGTGAACCGTCACCGGTTCTTGCTTTGCCACCAGGCCAGCACCTGCGCCACCGAGGCTTCGATGGTCAGCTGCGAATTGTCCAGTTGCAAGGCATCTTGCGCGGGCTTGAGGGGCGCCACGCTGCGGGACATGTCCCGCGCGTCGCGCGCCTCCAAATCGGCGCGAAGACTGTCAATATTAGCCGAAAAACCCTTTGAAATCAACTGCTTGTAGCGTCTTTCTGCCCTTTGGGCTGCGCTGGCGGTCAGAAACACCTTCAAAGGGGCCTGGGGGAAGATCACCGTGCCCATGTCGCGGCCATCGGCCAGCAGGCCGGGCAGACGCTGAAAGCTGTGCTGCAGCTCGACCAGGGCCTCTCGCACCGCCGGCAGCACCGAGACCTTGGAGGCGTTCATGCCGCCTTGCTCGCTGCGGATGGCGTTGGTCACGTCCACCCCGTCCAGCAGCACCTGTTCGCCCTCGAAACGCACCGGCAGACGGCGCGCCAGCGCGGCGATGTGGGCCTCATCGGCGGCTTCGAGGCTCAGGCCCGCTTGCAAGGCCGCGTGGGCCGTGACGCGGTAGAGCGCGCCCGAGTCGAGGTAGTGGTAGCCCAGCTGCGCGGCCACGCGGCTGGCCAGCGTGCCCTTGCCCGAGGCGGTGGGCCCGTCGATGCAGATCACCGGGATGCGCGCGGTGTCGGTTTGGGCGACCGCGAACAGGGTCTCGAAGTAGTCGGGGAAGGTCTTGGCCACGCATTGGGGGTCTTCGATGCGCACCGGCACGCGATCGGCGTTGAAGGCTGCCAGCGAAAAGCACATGGCCACGCGGTGGTCGTCGTAGGTGTGGATGCTGGCCGCTTGCCACTGGCCCTTGGCCAAGGCATTGGCGAA
>JBDLTR010000029.1:0-6003 GCA_039805705.1 Pseudomonadota bacterium | reverse complement strand
TTGATGGCGATCTCGATGCCCGGCAGCGGCAGGCCAATGTTGCCGCTGAAGTGTTTTTGCGTGACCGGGTTGTTGGTGCCGATGGCGCAGGTTTCGCTCATGCCCCAGCCTTCGATCATGGCGCTGCCTGTGGCCTGTTGCCAGTGGCGCGCGGTCCCCTCGGAGGCCGCCATGCCGCCCGCCTGCGTCAGGCACAGCGAGGAAAAATCCACCGTTTTGAATTGCGGGTGGTTGAGCAGCGCGTTGAACAAGGTGTTGACGCCCGGCAGGATGTGGAAGGGCCGGGCCTTGAGCACGTCGATGAACTTGCCGAAGTCGCGCGGGTTGGGAATCATCGTCAGGTGCGAGCCCTGGCGGATCGCCAGCAAGCACAGCGTGAGCGCGAAGATGTGGTACAGCGGCAGTGCGGCGATGCTGTTGACCTTGCGCAGGTCCCCAATGCTGGCGAGCGCGGGGTTGAACCAGGCTTCGGCCTGCAGCATGGCGGCGACGACGTTGCGGTGGGTCAGCACCGCACCTTTGGACAGCCCGGTGGTGCCGCCGGTGTATTGCAAGAAAGCGATGCTGTCGAGCGTTTGTGGCGAAGGCTTGAGCGTCAGCCCGCTGCCCTGCGCCAAGGCCTTGCGCCAGGGCGTGACCTGGCGTCCGCGGTCCATCGGCAGCTCGAACGCGGGCACGAGCTTGGCCAGGTGCCGCACCGCAAAGGTCAGCCAGCGGCCGTACCAGGGGCCGAGCATGTCGCCGATCGAGGTCACCACCATGTGTTGGATGGCGGTGTGGTCGACCACCTCTTGCAGGGTGGCGGCAAAGTTTTCGAGGATGACGATGGCGGTGGCGCCCGAGTCCTTGAGCTGGTGCTCCAGTTCACGCGCCGTGTACAGCGGGTTGACGTTGACGCAGGTGTAGCCAGCGCGGATCACGGCCGACATCGTCACCGCAAATTGCGGCAGGTTGGGCAACATGATGGCCACGCGGCTGCCGGGCTCGAGCCCCTGGGCCTGCAGCCAGGCGCCGAGCGCCGCCGAATGTTGCTCGAGCTGGCGGTAGCTCATCCAGCGGTCCATGCAGACCGAAAACGGGTTGTTGGCGTGCTCGCGGAAGGAGCGCTCGAGCAAGTCGGTCAAAGAGCTGTACTGCTCGGGGTCGACGTCATGCGGCACGCCGGGGGGGTAGCTCTTGAGCCAAATTCTGTCCATTTCGGGTTCTCCAATGCTGGGCCGATTGTGCGCAGCTGCCCCGCGGCTGGCCTTCGGGCAAGTCCTTAATACCGGGCGAGATCGGTCTCTGAGGCGACAAAGCCCGTTGGGCGGGGGGCTTTTGTGCGTTCACCCGTCGGCAACGGGGGTAAAAACAGGCAAAATCAGGGTTAACCCTTAATTTGGAACCGATGAACCCTTCTGGTCATGCCCCTGGTTTCTGGCGCCGCCTGTGGCAGCGCTGGTTCGCTGCGGCCGATCCCGGACAAGCCGGCTCGGCGCCGCGTGCACAGCGCTGGGTGCCCATCCGGGCGCTCTCGCCGCGCCACAAGCCGCGCATCCTGGCGCATTTGCTGGCGCTGTCCGCGTCGGACCGTTACCTGCGCTTTGGCTACCCGGCCACCGACGAGCACATCCAGCGCTATGTCGACGGGCTCAATTTCGAGCGCGACGACATCTTCGGCGTGTTCAACCGCCGCTTGCAATTGGTGGCCATGGCGCATCTGGCGTTTTCGGTCGACCCGAAATGGGCCACCTGCGCCGAATTCGGCGTCTCGGTCTCCGAGAGCCAGCGCGGCCGCGGCTTGGGCGGTCAGCTGTTTGACCGCGCCGTGGTGCGCGCGCGCAACGAGGGCGTGCACATGTTCTTCATCCACGCGCTCAGCGAAAACGCCGCCATGCTCAAGATCGCCCGCAACGGCGGCGCCAAGGTCGAGCGCGATGGCAGCGAGAGCGAGGCCTACCTGCTGCTGCCGCAGGCCACCCTGGACAGCCAGGTCAAAGGTTTGCTGCAAGACCAAATCGCCGAAATCGACTACCAGCTCAAGCTGCAGGCGCGCCAGTTCCGGGACTGGCTGGGCCTGGCCCAGGAAGTCCGCCAGGGGGTGCGCGAGGCGCGCCACCACCAAGACCCGCACTGAGTCGGTGGCGCAGCGCCTGGCGCTGTCACACAGATCCGCTATCCTTGTGGGGTCACCACTACCGCATGTCCTGCACCCGCCACTGTGTCAGACCCCTATCCTGCGCGCGCCAAAGAGCGTGAAGACAAGCGCAGTTTTTTGCAAAAGCTGGCCGAATTCATCCACCCCGGCCCCGACTCCACCGACGAGCTGATCGAAACCCTGGTGGAGGCCGAAGACAACCGCATCATCGACCACGACAGCCGCCAGATGCTCGAAGGCGTGATCCGCATGGCCGACATGAGCGCCGGCGATGTGATGGTGGCGGCGCCGCGGATGGACCTGCTGGACATCGACGCCCCTTTCGAGCAGCTGCTGCACCAGGTCATCGACACCGCCCACTCGCGCTTTCCGGTGTACGAGCGCGAGCGCGAAAACATCATCGGCATCCTGATGGCCAAGGACTTGCTCAAACTGCAGCGCGCGCCCGAGCTGAACCTGCGCGCGCTGCTGCGCCCCGCGGTGTTCGTGCCCGAGAGCAAGGGCCTCAATGACCTGCTGCGCCAGTTCCGCGACAACCGTCAGCACCTGGCCATCGTCATCGACGAGTTCGGCCGCACGGCAGGCCTGATCACGATCGAGGACGTGCTCGAGCAGATCGTCGGCGAGATCGAGGACGAATTCGACATCCAGGACGACGACGGCGACATCTTCGGCCTGCCCGACCGTTCGTTCCGCGTCAGCGGCGACACCGCCATCGAGCGCGTGAGCGAGGCCTTTGGCGTGGACCTGCAGGCCGCGCGCGCGGGCGAAGACGCCCCCGACTTCGACACCATCGGCGGCCTCATCGCGCACGAGATGGGCCATGTGCCGCGCCGTGGTGAGCACTACACCCTGGCCGGCTTGCGTTTTGTGGTCTTGCACACGCGCGGCGGTGCGGTGCGCTGGTTCAAGGTGTCCCCCGCCTCCCCCGTGGCATGACCCGCTCGGCCCCGCGACTGCCAACGGCCTGGGGCCTCTGGTCAGCGGCGGCCGCGGGTCTTTTGCAAGCCCTGTCCATCGCCTGGCCCGGCAGCGGACAAGCGCAGGGCTGGCTGCAGGTGATCAGCCTGGCCTGGCTGGCCGCCGGACTGGCCCGAGGGGCCCATTCACCACAGCCCCTGCGCGAGGTGCTGCGCATGGCCGCGTGGCGCACCCAGGTGTTCGCCCTGGTTTGGCTGGCGGGGGTGTTCTGGTGGTTGCATGTCTCGATGCACGAGGTCGGTGGCATGCCCGCGGTCTTGTCGGTGGCGGCGGTGCTCTTGCTGGCCGCGGCATTGGGCCTGTACTACACCGGGGCGGCCACGCTGTGGCTGTTCTTGGTGCGCCAGGCGCGCTGGACGCAGCGCCCCTTGGCCGCCAGTGGGTTGTTCGCCGCCTTGTGGTTGCTGGCCGAATTGCTGCGCGGCACCTGGTTCACCGGTTTTCCCTGGGGCGCAGGCGGCTATGCGCACGTCGATGGCCTGCTGGCCAAAGCCGCGCCGTGGGTGGGTGTGTATGGCATGGGCGCACTCGCGGCGGCCTTGGCCATGCGCCTGGCCTGGCCGCAGCAGCGCTGGCGCGCGCTCGGGGGTTTTGCGCTGCTGGTGGCGGTGTTGGCCGCCGCACCCACGGGCGAGCGCTGGACGCGCAGCACCGGCAGTGCCGAGGTGGAGCTGCTGCAGGCCAACATCTCGCAAACCGACAAGTTCGAGGCCCAGCGCGGTGTGCGCGAGGCCTTGGCCTGGTACGGCGAGCGCCTCACGCAAAGCCGTGCGCCGCTGCTCATCGCGCCCGAAACCGCCATCCCGCTTTTGCCGCGCCATTTGCCGCCGGACTATTGGCAAGGCCTGCAAAACCATTTCGCCCAGGGCGAGCGCCTGGCCCTGGTGGGCCTGCCCTGGGGCGATGCCCAGCAGGGCTACACCAATGCGCTGATGGCCTTGGGGCCCGCGACGCTCGCGCCTTACCGGTACGACAAGGTGCACCTGGTGCCGTTTGGCGAATTCGTGCCCACCGGCTTTGGCGGGTTCGTGCGGCTCATGAACATCCCCTTGGGAGATTTCGCCCGCGGATCGCCGCGCCAGGCGCCGATCGGCTGGCAAGGTCAGCAGCTCTCGCCCAACATCTGCTACGAAGACCTGTTTGGCGAAGAGCTGGCGCAGCGCCTCGTGGTCGATGGCCGTGAGGCCACGGCCTTGGTCAACGTCAGCAACATCGCCTGGTTTGGCGACACGGTAGCGGTCGACCAGCACCTGAACATCTCGCGCCTGCGCGCCCTGGAGCTGGGCCGCCCCATGCTGCGTGCCACCAACACCGGGGCCACGGCCATCATCGACCACCGCGGCCAGGTGCAGGCCCTGCTGCCGCGCTTCACGCGCGGCAGCATCCGTGGCACCTATGAGGGCCGCAGCGGCCTCACGCCCTATGCGCGCTGGGTCGGCACCTGGGGCTTGTGGCCCCTGTGGGGGCTGGCGCTGGCCGTATTGGCCGTGGCTGGCTGGGCGGCGCGCCGGCGCTGAGGCGCATGGCGGCTGTTGCGCCGGGCCCCGCGCCCAGCAGGGCGCGGCAGGTCGGGCGGTAAAATCAAAGGTTTGCACCTGGCCCTGCGTGTCAGTGCGCCCACCAACCTGGGCCGGCTTGCCGCCGGCCGCGCAAGTCATGTTGACTTTCCAGCAGATCATCCTCACCTTGCAGCAGTACTGGGACGCCCAGGGCTGCGCTTTGCTCCAGCCCTACGACATGGAAGTGGGCGCCGGCACCAGCCACACCGCCACCTTCCTGCGCGCCATCGGCCCCGAGCCCTGGAAAGCCGCCTATGTGCAGCCCAGCCGCCGCCCCAAGGACGGCCGCTACGGCGAGAACCCCAACCGCCTGCAGCACTACTACCAGTACCAGGTGGTGCTCAAGCCCGCGCCCAGCAACATCCTCGAGCTGTACCTGGGCTCGCTCGAAGCGCTGGGCTTTGACCTGAAGAAAAACGACATCCGCTTCGTCGAAGACGATTGGGAGAACCCCACGCTGGGCGCCTGGGGCCTGGGCTGGGAGGTTTGGCTCAACGGCATGGAAGTCACGCAGTTCACCTACTTCCAGCAAGTCGGCGGCATCGACTGCAAGCCGATCACCGGCGAGATCACCTACGGCCTGGAGCGCCTGGCCATGTACCTGCAGGGCGTGGACAACGTCTACAACCTCAAGTGGACCGACACGCTCAGCTATGGGGATGTGTACCACCAGAACGAGGTCGAGCAGTCGACCTACAACTTCGAGCACTCGGACGCCGACTTTCTGTTCACCGCGTTTGGCGCGCACGAAAAGCAGGCCAAGCATTTGATGGAACAGCAGCTGGCGCTGCCGGCCTATGAGCAGGTGCTCAAGGCCGCCCACACCTTCAACCTGCTGGATGCGCGTGGGGCGATCTCGGTGACCGAGCGCGCCGCCTACATCGGCCGCATCCGCAACCTCGCGCGTGCCGTGGCGCAAAGCTATTACGACAGCCGCGAGCGCCTGGGTTTCCCGATGGCGCCGCGCGAGTGGGTGGCCCAGATGCCGAAGAAAGCCGCCTGAGGGACAAGCAAAAATGACAGCACAAAACCTCCTGGTTGAACTCTTTGTCGAAGAACTGCCGCCCAAAGCGCTGAACAAACTGGGCGATGCTTTTGCCAGCGTGCTGGCCGAGCAGCTCAAGGCCCAGGGCCTGGCTGCTGCCGATGCGGCCGTGACCGCCTACGCCTCGCCGCGCCGCCTGGCCGCGCATGTGCGCGGTGTGCTGGCGCAGGCCGCCGACAAAGCCGTGCAGCAAAAGCTGATGCCGGTGAGCGTGGGCCTGGACGCGGCGGGCCACGCCACGCCCGCCTTGCTCAAGAAACTGCAGGCCTTGGGCGCCGATG
>JBDLTR010000028.1:0-10870 GCA_039805705.1 Pseudomonadota bacterium | reverse complement strand
CCACGCAGTACCAAATGCAAAACCCGCTCAGCGATGGCCACAGCAGCGCGCAGCGCGTGCTGCCCACCGTCAGCCTGGACAGCGGCCTGGTGTTCGAACGCGACACCCAGTGGTTTGGCCGGGGCCTGACACAAACGCTGGAGCCACGCCTTTTTTATGTGCGCACACCCTACCGCGACCAAAGCGCGTTGCCGGTCTACGACTCGGGGCTGGCCGACTTCAACCTCTCGACCATCTACAGCGACAACCCCTATGTGGGCCAAGACCGCATCGTCGACAACGACGCGTTGACCCTGGGCCTGAACAGCCGCTGGTACGACAGCAGCTCGGGCAGCGAGCTGCTGCGCCTGGGTTTTGCGCAGCGCATGCGCTTTTCCAACCAGCGGGTGGCGCTGCCCGACCCCAGCAACCCCGGCCGCCTGCTCCCCACCGACCAAAGTGGCCTGAGCGACCTGCTGCTGGGCGCCAGCACCCGCTGGACCGAGCAGCTGAGCCTGGACACCGCCTTGCAGGTGAACAACCAGACGCATCTGATCACGCGCTCGACGCTGCAAGCGCGCTACAACCCCGGCCCTTACCGTTTGCTCAATGCCGCTTACCGGCTCAACAAGAACAACAACAGCGAGATGGTCGATCTGGGCTGGCAATGGCCACTGAGCGATTGGCGCTGGGGCTCACGCCCCGACGATTCGGCGGTGCGCAGCGGCGGCCAGGGCTTGGGCGCCGAGCGCTGGTACAGCGTGGGCCGCATGAACTTCAGCGTGCAGGAAAACCGCTTGGTGGACACCATCATCGGCTTTGAGTACGACGCCGGCTGCTGGCTCGGCCGCGTGGTGCTCGAGCGCCTGCAAAGCACCGTGGCCAGCGCCAACACGCGTTTGATGTTCCAGCTCGAACTGGTGGGCTTTGCCAGCGCCGGCGTGGGCGCCAACCCCTTGCAGAGCTTGCGCAACAATATCCCCCGTTACCAGTTCCTGCGTGACACCACGGCGGCACCCAGCCGCTTCATGAACTATGAATAAATTGCCCGCCTTCTCCCGCCGACTTTTGAGCGCCGCCCTGCTGGTGGCCAGCGCGGTGGCCCTGCCCGCAGGCGCGAACACGGCGGCCAAGGCCATCGTGCAGGCCGACTTCATCGTTGCCGTGGTCAACAGCGAGCCGGTGACCAACCGCGAGGTGCAAGCCCGCCGCACCCGCCTGCTGCGCGAGTACGCGGCGCGCGGCGGCGCCATGCCCGCAGCCGAGGCCTTGACGCGGCAGGCGCTGGAGCTGTTGATCAACGAAAAAGCACAGCTCATGCTGGCGCAAGAGCAAGGCATCAAGGTCGAAGACGAGCAGGTCGACCAGGCCGAAGCCAGTCTGGCGGCCAACAGCCAGCTGGGCCTGCAGGCCTTTCGCGCGCGCCTGGCCCAAGAGGGCATGACGCCCGAGCTGCTGCGCCAGCAGCTGCGCGACCAACTCACGCTGGCGCGTTTGCGCGAGCGCGAGGTGGACGCGCGCATCCGCATCAGCGACAGCGAAATCAACCAATACCTGAGCGAGCAGACCCAGGGCCATGCGTCCACGCCCGAGCTGCACATCGCGCAAATCCTGCTGGCCCTGCCCGAGGGTGCCAGCGAAGCCGAAGCCAACGCCGTCCAGGTGAGGGCGCGCGAGATCGCGCAGCGCGCACGCCAGGGCGAGGACTTCGCCCAGCTGGCGAAAACCCATTCGCAAGCGCCCGACAGGGGCGCCAATGGCGGCGAGATGGGGCTGAAGTCGGCCGACCGTTACCCGCCGCTGTTCGTCGAGGCGGTGCGCACCCTGCAGCCCCAAGGCGTGAGCGAGCCGGTGCGTTCGGGCGCGGGCTTTCACGTGCTCAAGCTGCTCGAGCGGCGCCAGGCGGCCGCCACCCTGACGCTGGTGCAAACCCGCGCACGGCACATCCTGCTGCGCCCCAGCGCCGAGCTCTCGCGCGAGCAGGCCGTGGCCCGCTTGCGCGAGGTGCGCCAGCAAATCGTCGAAGGCCGCGTGTCGTTTGCGCGCGCCGCCCAGGGTTTGTCGCAAGACGCCAGCGCGGCCCAAGGCGGCGACCTCGGCTGGGTCAGCCCGGGCCAGTTCGTGCCCGAGTTCGAGCAGGTCATGAACCGCCTGCCGCCCAACCAGGTGAGCGAGCCCCTGGTCTCGCGCTTTGGCGTGCACATCCTCGAAGTGACCGAGCGCCGCCGCGTGGCCGTGCCCGAGAAAGAGCAGCGCGAGCTGGCCCGCGCCGCGCTGCGCGAGCAAAAACTCGACGAAACCTACGAACGCTGGACCGAAGAGGTGCGCGGCCGCGCCTATGTGGAAATGCGCGAGCCGCCCGAGGTGTTGCCCCTGCCTGCGGCGCAGCGCCCCTGAAACCGGCCCCATGAAACACATCGCCCGCAAGCGCTTTGGCCAGCATTTCCTGAGCGACAGCGCCACGATCGACGCCATCGTGCGCGCGATCGCCCCGGTGCCCGGACAGGCCATGGTCGAGATCGGGCCGGGCCTGGCGGCACTGACACAGCCTTTGGTCGAGCGCCTGGGACGCCCCACGGTGGTCGAGCTCGACCGCGACCTGGCGCGCCGCCTGCGTGAGCACCCGCAGCTCAACGTGGTCGAGTCCGACGTGCTCAAGGTCGATTTCACCGCCCTCGCCGCCACCTTGCTGCCTGCAGGCAGCGGGCCCCAGCTGCGCGTGGTCGGCAACCTGCCCTACAACATCTCCAGCCCCATCCTGTTCCACCTGCTCGACCACGTGGCCGTGGTGCAGGACCAGCACTTCATGCTGCAAAAAGAGGTGATCGACCGCATGGTGGCCGCGCCCAGCACCGGCGATTACGGGCGCCTGTCGGTCATGCTGCAGTGGCGCTACGCGATGGAGAACGTGCTGTTTGTCGGCCCCGAGTGCTTTGACCCGCCGCCGCGGGTGGACAGCGCGGTGGTGCGCATGGTGCCGCATGCGCAGGCCGCGCCGCTCGAGCGCGCCACGCTCGAGGCCCTGGTGCAGTCGGCCTTCAGCCAGCGGCGCAAGCTGCTGCGCCACACGCTCGGCCAGTGGCTGGAGGCGCAGGCCTTCGGCGGCGATTTCGATGTGCAGCGCCGCGCCGAGGAAGTGCCGGTGGCCGAGTATGTGGCCCTGGCCCAGGCCGTGGGCAGCTTGCGCCCCGCCTGAAAAACAAAGCCCCGCCAAAGCGGGGCTGGTGCGCTGGGGCAGCGGCCGTGCTCAGGCAGCGGCGAGCCAGTAGCCGGCGTTGAACGGGCTGCTCATGCGCAGCGCCATCGGCGAGACGTCCACCAGCTTGTCGGTGGGCATCTTTTCCTCGGCTTCGACGCCTTCGGCCGCCTCGTTGGCGCCGGCAGGGGCCTGACCGGCCTGGGCCGTACGCGCCACCGAGAAGGAATAGAAGCAGCGGAACGGGATCTTGCGGTCACCCCAATAGTCGGCGGTGTCGCGGAAGATGTCGAGCAGCTGCTCACGCGCTTCCTTGTCGAACTTGGGGTTGGTCGGGATCTGCTCGAGCACCACGATGAAGCCGGGTTGCGGGCCCGACTTGTGCAGCGGGTCGGTCATGCAGTCGTACAACGCGTCGAAGTTCTTGCCGAAGTGCGAAGGCAAGGTGAACTGCGCGCCGATCATGTCGAGCACGTCCTGCTTGGTCTGGGCTTCGGCCAGGTTGGCATACAGGAAGTGCTGGCCCAACTTTTGGGCGGCTTCCTGCAGATCGCTCACACGGTAGGCGCGGATGGCCTGCACGATGTTGTTGCGCACACCTTTGAGCGGCATGTCTTTGGGGTCCATCTCTGTGGTCTTCCTGAAAAGTCAAAATCAATGCTTGGGCGCGACGATCACGCGAAAACTCGCGTAATGGTCAGCGCTGTAGTAGCAGGCTTGGGGCCGGGTAGGCTCTTCGCCGCCACACACGATGCGTCGGGCACCGCGATCGCGTGCACCAGGGGTCTTGACGGTGTATTCGCGGTAGTAGCCCCGGGCTTGCCGGGGCAACAGCCGTTCGCGGTTGCCGAAAACCACCCCATCCTTCGGGTAGGGGAATGGCCCCCCTTGCAGGATGAGCCGGTAGGTTTGCTGGCCTTCCAACGGCAGCTCGGTCAAAGCCAGGGCCGACGCGTCTGCGGACAGCGGCTCTGTGCGGGAATGCACCGAAATGGTGCATACACCCAGTGCCCAAGCCAGCGCGACGAGCGCCACGCGTTTGCGCACCAGGGAACCCACAACCGCCACGAAACACCTTTCAAGAACCCGGGTTAACCCGAACGCTCTGGGGCGCTAGTGTGCGGCATTGCACAAAAAAAAGCAAGGCCATGCCCAAAAAACAGGCAAGCTGGGACGGGCTTTGGCCCGTCAAAGTGAGCGCACGCTCGCGCCGAGATGCCTCAGCGGACGTGCTTTTGGCCCGATCTTCAGCGCAGGGCGTTGGCGTCGGCCACGGTCAAAGCGGTCATGTTGACGATGCGCCGCACGGTCGTGCTGGGCGTCAAGATGTGCACCGGCTTGCCTGCGCCGAGCAGCACCGGGCCGATCGCGATGTTGCCGCCCGCGGCCGTCTTGAGCAGGTTGTAAGCGATGTTGGCGGCGTCGATGTTGGGCATCACCAGCAGGTTGGCGCCGTCCTTGAGCGCGCTGTGCGGCATGATGGCCGCGCGCGCCGCGCCGTCCAGCGCCACATCACCGTGCATTTCGCCGTCCACCTCGAGCCAGGGCGCGTCGCGGCGCAGGCATTCCAGGGTCTGGCGCATCTTGAGCGCGCTGGGCTGGTCCGAGGTGCCGAAGTTCGAATGGCTCAGCAGCGCGGCCTTGGGCGCGATGCCGAAACGCCGCATTTCCTCGGCGGCCATGACCGTGATTTCGGCCAGCTGCTCGGCGCTCGGGTCGTAATTGACGTGGGTGTCGACGATGAAAATCTGCCGGCCAGGCAGCATCAAGCCGTTCATCGCGGCGAAGGTGCTGACGCCGGGGCGCTTGCCGATGACCTGGTCGATGTAGGTCAGGTGGTGCGCGTTGTGGCCCCAGGTGCCACAGATCATGCCGTCGGCATCGCCCTTGTGCACCAGCATCGCGCCGATCAGCGACAGGCGCCGGCGCATCTCGATTTTGGCGATCGACTCGGTCACGCCCTTGCGCTCGGTCATGCGGTGGTAGGTCTGCCAGAAGTCGCGGTAACGGTCGTCTTGCTCGACGTTGACCACGTCGTAGTCCAGGCCTTCTTGCAGGCGCAGGCCGAATTTCTCGATGCGCTTGGCGATCACGGCCGGGCGGCCGATCAGGGTCGGGCGGGCAATGCCCTCGTCAACCACGATCTGCGCGGCGCGCAAGATGCGCTCTTCCTCGCCCTCGCTGTAAGCGATGCGCTTTTTGAGCGCGCGCTTGGCCGCCTGGAAGATCGGCTTCATGGTCGTGCCCGAGGCGTAGACAAAGCCCTGCAGGCGTTCGCGGTAAGCCGCCATGTCGGCGATCGGGCGCGAGGCCACGCCGCTGTCCGCCGCGGCCTGGGCCACGGCCGGCGCGATCTTCATCATCAGGCGCGGGTCAAAGGGCTTGGGGATCAGGTAGTCGGGCCCGAACGCCAGAGGCTGGCCCACATAGGCGGCGGCCACCACCTCGCTTTGCTCGGCCTGCGCCAGCTCGGCGATCGCGTGCACGGCCGCGATCTCCATCTCCAGTGTGATGGTGGTCGCCCCGCAGTCGAGCGCGCCGCGGAAGATGTAGGGGAAACACAGGACGTTGTTGACCTGGTTCGGGTAGTCGGTGCGGCCGGTGGCCATGATGGCGTCGCTGCGCACCGCTTTGACGTCTTCGGGCGTGATCTCGGGGTTGGGGTTGGCCAGGGCGAGGATCAGGGGTTTGGCGGCCATCTTGGCCACCATGTCCTGCTTGAGCACACCGCCCGCCGACAGGCCCAGGAAGACGTCGGCGCCTTCGATCACTTCGGCCAGCTTGCGCTGCTCGGTTTTTTGCGCGAACTGGACCTTGTCCTCGTCCATCAGCTCGGTGCGGCCTTCATAGACCACGCCTGCGAGGTCGGTCACCCAAATGTTTTCACGCGGGATGCCCAGCTTGACCAAGAGGCCCAGGCAAGCCAGCGCTGCTGCGCCTGCGCCCGAGGTCACCAGCTTGATCTTTTTCGGGTCCTTGCCCACGACCTTGAGGCCGTTCAAGATGGCCGCGCCCACCACGATGGCGGTGCCGTGCTGGTCGTCGTGGAAGACCGGGATCTTCATGCGCTCGCGCAACTTGCGCTCGACGTAAAAGCAATCGGGCGCCTTGATGTCTTCGAGGTTGATGCCGCCAAACGTCGGCTCCAGCGCCGCGATGATCTCAACCAGCTTGTCCGGGTCCTTCTCGTTGATCTCGATGTCGAACACATCGATGCCCGAGAACTTCTTGAACAGCACGCCCTTGCCTTCCATGACCGGCTTGCCGGCCAGCGGGCCGATGTCGCCCAGGCCCAACACCGCGGTCCCGTTCGTCACCACACCCACGAGGTTGCCACGGCTGGTGTATTTGAAGGCGGCGGCGGGGTCTTTGACGATCTCCTCGCAGGGCGCGGCCACACCGGGCGAATAGGCCAGGGCCAGGTCATGCTGGTTGACCAGCTGCTTGGTGGCCGCGATCGCAACCTTGCCGGGGGTGGGGAACTCGTGGTATTCGAGGGCAGCCTTGCGCAGCAATGCGCGTTTTTCTTCGGCCTGGAGCTTGTTGCTCATCGGGTTCTCCTGTTGTTCTGTGCCGCGTGCGGCCCTTGGCGCACGCCATGTGAACCATTTTAGGCCGGGGGTCTGACGCCCGGACGGCGGCACTGGTGTGCCCACGGTGGCAGCGGTTTTGACTTCAACGCAAAGGTGTGGGGATCGGCCTCAGCGCAGGTGTTTGAAGGCCTTGTACTGCAGCGCTTGCGCGATCGAGGTCTGGCGCGACCCAGGGCGCAGCGTGAAAGCCTCGCCGGCCACCAGCGTGCCCGGCTCCTCGACCGCCATGTAAAAGCCGCAACGCCCCGACTGCACCATCTGCTTGGCCGCATGCCCGTACCCCAGCACCGCATTGAATTTGGCGCAGGGTTGGCGCGGCTCGGTCACGCGCAAGACCACGCCACCCGCCATGTGCAGCCGATCGCCGATGAACACCGTGGTTTCGTCCAAGCCCTCCAAACTCAGGTTCTCACCAAGCATGCCGGCCGTCAGTGGGGCATCGAACAGCGACACCGCGGCCGCCTGCCGCTGCGCCGACCACCAGGCCAGGTGCGGGTGCGGCAGGGCATAGACGGCCTTGGACAGGCCGCCGTGCACACTCAGATCGTTTTGTTCGTCGCCCGCCAGGCCCAGCGGGCCCAGCGCCACCGGCCCGTGCACCGGCGGTTTGTGGATGGCCGAGCGCAGCGTGCGTTCGCCCACACGCAAAAAACGCGAGGTGCCGCAGTGCACCGAGCGCACCAGGCCCTGGAGCTCGGCGATTGGCATCAGGCGCGCATCAGCGCTTCGATGTCATCGGCCAACACCGGCACACCGCGCGTGATGAGTTCGCAGCCGCCTTCGGTGACCACCGCATCGTCTTCGATGCGGATGCCGATGTTCCAAAAGTGCTCGGGTACGCCCTCGGTCGGCCGCACATACAGGCCCGGCTCGATGGTCAGCACCATGCCGGGACGCAAGATGCGGCTGGGCCGATCCTTGATGGTCTCGCCCGAGAGCGGGTCGCGCCGCTCGCTGACCTGGCCGATCTCGGACGGCTCCACATAGCTGCCGCAGTCGTGCACGTCCATGCCCAGCCAGTGGCCGGTGCGGTGCATGTAAAACGGGAAATAGCTGCGGTTGGCGATCACATCTTGCGCGCTGCCCACCTTGTCTTTGTGGAGCAGGCCCAGGTCCAGCAGCCCCTGCGCCAGCACCGCCACGGTGGCGTTGTGCGGATCGACAAAGCGCATGCCGGGGCGTGTGGCGGCCACGGCCGCGTCCTGCGAGGCCAGCACCAAGTCGTACAGGTCGCGCTGCGGGCCGCTGAAGCGGCCATTGGCAGGAAAGGTGCGCGTGATGTCGCTGGCGTAGCCGTCGAGCTCGCACCCGGCATCGATCAGCACCAAGTCGCCATCGCGGATCAAGGCCTGGTCCGCGCGGTAATGCAGGATGCAGGCATTGGCGCCCGCGGCGACGATGGAGCCATAGGCCGGGTACTGCGAACCGTGCTGGCGGAACTCGTGCAGCAGCTCGGCATCGAGGTGGTATTCGCGCACCGCCTGCCCGGCGCGCAGCATGGCGGCCGAACGTTGCATGGCACGGATGTGGGCGCGCGCGCTGATCTGCGCGGCGCGGCGCATGAGGTCCAACTCATGCGCGTCTTTGACCAGGCGCATCTCGTCGAGCAAGGCGCAGGCATCGCGCTGCTGGTCCGGGCACAGCGCGCCAAAACGCACGCGCGCGCGCACCGGCTTGAGCCAGCCTTCGACACGGCCCTCCAGCCCATCGTGCGTGGCAAACGGGTACCAAACCGTGCTGCGGTTTTCCAAGAGCTTGGGCAGCTGCGCATCGAGCTCGGTGACGGACAGGGCACGCTGCACGCCCAAGGCGGCCGGCGCGGCATCGGGGCCCAGGCGAATGCCGTCCCAGATCTCGCGCTCCCGGTCTTTGGGCTGGCAAAACAGCGTGGCCTCGCCCTCGGCCGTCAGCACCAGCCAGGCGTTCGGCTCGGTGAAGCCGGTCAGGTAATAGAAGTAGCTGTCGTGGCGAAACAGGAAATCGCTGTCGCGGTTGCGCGGGCGTTCCGGGGCGGTCGGCACGATGGCGATGCCGCTGGGGCCGAGCTGCGCAGCCAGACGGGCGCGGCGCTCGGCGTAGAGGGTTGTCTCGGTCATCGGGCCATTGTAGGAGCGTGCCTGGCCGTGTGGCGGCGCCAGGGCTTGGCCGCTCAGGCCTTGAGCTGCGCCAGGCGCTCGGGCGTGCCCACATCGGTCCAGGCGCCGGTGTAGACCTCGCCGCTGACCTCGCCGCGGTCCATGGCGGCGCGCAGCATCGGCGCCAGCGGCACGGCCAGGCCTTGCGGGTTGCCTGCCGGCGCGGGCGCGTCGGCGCGGGTGAAAAAGCTGCGGCGGTAGAGCGCGATGGTGCTGAAGGTGTACTGGCGGCCGGCATCGCCTGCGGCCAGGTTGAGCACGCGGCCATCCGGGGCCAGGCCAAAGTCGCCCTTGGCGTTGTGCACAGGGTTCGGCACCAGCCACAGGTGGGCCTGCCGAGCGCTGGCGACAAAGCGCTGCACGGCATCGGTGCTGAAGACGAAATCGGGCGCGAACACGTCCCCGGCCAGCACCCAGAACACTTCGTCCAGGGCCGGCAAGGCACGCAGGATGCCCCCGGCGGTTTCGAGCGCACGGCCAAAATCACGCCCCTCGTGCGAATAGGCGATTTGCACCTCGGCCAGGCCCGGCCAGGCCACACGGTCACCGAAATGTGCGGGGATCTGCTCACCGAGCCAGGCGGTGTTGACCAATTGACGGGTAAAGCCGCCGCGCGCCAGCGCCTGCATGGGCCATTGCAGCAGGGGCTGACCGCGCACGCGCAGCAAGGGCTTGGGGCAGGCGTCGGTCAGCGGGCGCATGCGTTCGCCGCGGCCAGCGGCCAGCACCATGGCCTGGGCGGCAAAGCCTGGGGGGGGTTGTGCAGAGAGGGCCATGGGGCCGATGTTGCCACGGCCGGGGGCGGCCCAAACCGGCGATGCCCCGGCCGCTAAAATCTGGGGTTTCCCCGAATCTTCAGACCGGAGCTGCCCCATGGCAAACCAAGCACAGATGGCCAACGCGATTCGCGCCTTGGCGATGGACGCCGTCCAACAAGCCAACTCCGGTCACCCCGGTGCGCCCATGGGCATGGCCGACATGGCGGTGGCGCTGTGGGGCGAGCACCTGCAACACAACCCGGCGAACCCGCACTGGGCCAACCGCGACCGCTTCGTGCTGTCCAACGGCCACGGCTCGATGCTGATCTACGCCCTGCTGCACCTGACGGGCTACAAGCTGCCGATCGGTGAACTCAAGAACTTCCGCCAGCTGCACAGCAAGACCGCGGGCCACCCCGAAGTCGGCGTGACCCCCGGTGTGGAAACCACCACCGGCCCGCTGGGCCAGGGCATCACCAACGCGGTGGGCATGGCGCTGGCCGAAAAACTGCTGGCCGCCGAATTCAACCGCCCGGGCCACGCCATCGTCGACCACCACACCTACGTTTTCCTGGGTGACGGCTGCCTGATGGAAGGCATCAGCCACGAGGCCGTGGCCCTGGCCGGTGCCTGGAAGCTGAACAAGCTGATCGCTCTGTACGACGACAACGGCATCTCGATCGACGGCCAGGTCACCCCCTGGTTCATCGACAACACGCCACAGCGCTTTGCCGCTTGCGGCTGGCAGGTGATCGATGCGGTCGACGGCCACGACGCCGCCGCCGTCTCCA
The DNA here is from genome assembly GCA_039805705.1 of Pseudomonadota bacterium. Classification (GTDB taxonomy): domain Bacteria; phylum Pseudomonadota; class Gammaproteobacteria; order Burkholderiales; family Burkholderiaceae_C; genus Limnohabitans_A. The sequence goes on along the minus strand of JBDLTR010000028.1, from coordinate 418 downwards.
AGGCCATCGCCGCGGCCAAACACAGCGCCGACAAACCCACGCTGATCGTCTGCAAGACGCGCATCGGCAAGGGCTCGCCAAACCGCGCGGGCACCGCCAAGGCCCACGGCGAACCGCTGGGCGCCGAAGAGATCCAACTCACGCGCCAAGCCCTGGGCTGGAACCACCCGCCTTTCGTGATCCCCCAAGAGGTCTACGCCGACTGGGACGCCAAGACCGCCGGTGCCCAACGCGAAGCCGCCTGGAACAAAGCCTTTGCCGCTTACAAGGCCGCCTTCCCAGCCGAAGCCAAAGAGTTCACCCGCCGCATGAAGGGCGAGCTGCCCAAGAACTTCCACCAGGTGGCGTTCGACGCCGTGGTCAATGCCCACACCAAGGCCGAGACCGTGGCCAGCCGCAAGGCCAGCCAGATCGCGCT
>JBDLTR010000027.1:0-6221 GCA_039805705.1 Pseudomonadota bacterium | reverse complement strand
TGGGCAAGCGCGTGCTGCAGATCGGCTGCGACCCCAAGCACGACTCGACCTTCACGCTGACCAAAAAGCTCATGCCCACCGTGATCGACGCGCTCGAGGCGGTGGACTTCCATTCGGAAGAGCTGCGCCTCGATGATTTCGTCTTCAAGGGCTACAACGGTGTGATGTGCGTCGAGGCCGGCGGCCCGCCCGCGGGCACCGGCTGTGGCGGCTATGTGGTGGGCCAGACCGTCAAGCTGCTCAAGGAACACCACCTGCTCGAAGACACCGATGTGGTGATCTTCGACGTGCTGGGCGATGTGGTCTGCGGTGGCTTTGCCGCGCCGCTGCAGCACGCCGACCGCGCGCTCATCGTCACCGCCAACGACTTCGACTCGATCTTCGCGATGAACCGCATCGTGCAGGCGATTGGCGCCAAGGCCAAGAACTACAACGTGCGCCTGGGCGGCGTGATCGCCAACCGCAGCGACGCCACCGACCAGATCGACAAGTACAACGCGGTCACCGGCCTCAAGACCATGGCCCACTTCCCACTGCTCGACGAGATCCGCAGAAGCCGGCTGCAAAAAAGCACCTTGTTCGAGCTGGCCGACTCGCCCGCCGTCAAAGCGGTGCAGGACGAGTACATGCAATTGGCGGCCGCGCTGTGGAAGGGCTCGGACCCGCTGCCCTCGGTGCCGATGAAGGACCGCGACATTTTTGACCTGCTGGGTTTTGACTGAGGACGAGGCACTCCCATGAACAGCACCGCCTACGAACAGCGCCGCAGCCAGATCGAGCATTACTTCGACCGCACCGCCGCCCAGGCCTGGGCGCGCCTGACCTCGAACGAGCCGGTGGGCCGCATCCGCGCCACCGTGCGTGCCGGGCGCGACGCCATGCGCGAGACACTGCTGTCGTGGCTGCCGCAAGACATGAGCGGCCTGCGCGTGCTGGACGCCGGCTGCGGCACCGGCGCCCTGGCCCTGCAAGCGGCGCTGCGCGGCGCCGAGGTGGTGGCGATTGACCTCTCGCCCACGCTGGTGCAGCTGGCCGCCGAACGCTTGGCCGCCGAGCATCCGCATCTGCCGGGCTCGGTGACCTTTGGCGCGGGCGACATGCTGAGTGCCGACCTCGGCCACTTCGACCATGTGGTCTGCATGGACTCGCTGATCCACTACGACACACCGCACATCGCGCAGGCCCTGGCCGCACTGGCCGAGCGCACGCGTGGCTCCATGCTCTTCACCTACGCGCCGCGCACGCCGCTGCTGGCGGCCATGCACAGCGTGGGCCGGCTGTTCCCGCGCAGCGACCGCTCGCCCGCGCTCTCGCCGGTCAGCGGCACCGCCCTGCACAGCGCCCTGCTGGACCAATCGGCGCTGCAGGGCTGGCAAGCCGGCCGCACGCAGCGCATCGCGCAAGGCTTTTACACCTCGCAGGCCTGGGAGTGGCACCGGTGAAAAAGCTGTTCGCGCCCCCACGCTGGCTGACGGCCTTCGGCACGCGCTTCATGCCCTTTGCCGACGCGGCCTCGCCCGAGCTGCCGCTGCCGCGCCTGCTGCGTCTGGCGCTGTTCCAGGCGGTGATCGGCATGGTCACGGCGCTGCTGGTGGGCACCCTCAACCGCGTGATGATCGTCGAGCTGCAGGTGCCCGCCTGGTGGGTGGCCCTCGCCGTGGCGATCCCCATGGTGTTTGCGCCGCTGCGCAGCCTGATCGGCTACGGCAGCGACACCCACCCCTCGGCGCTGGGCCTGCGCCGCATCCCCTACCTGTGGATCGGCAGCCTGCTGCTGTTTGGCGGCTTGGCCGTCATGCCCTTTGCCTTGCTGCTCTTGTCCGAAGCGGTGCCCGAGACGGTGTGGCTCGGCCGCGTCGGCGCGGGCCTGGCCTTCATGCTGGTCGGTGCCGGCCTGCAGGTCACGCAGACGGCTGGCATGGCGCTGGCCAATGACCTGGCGCCGGCCGACAAGCGCCCGCGCGTGGTCGCCCTGCTCTACAGCATGCTGCTGATCGGCCTGATCGTCAGCAGCGCGGTCTATGGGCTTTTGCTGGCCCACTTCAGCGCGGTGCGCCTGATCCAGGTGATCCAGGGTTCGGCCGCGGTGGTGATCGTGCTCAACCTGGCCTCGCTGTGGAAACAAGAGGCCCGCAGCAGCAAGCGCGGCCAACGCGAAGCCGGCGGTTTTTCGAGCAGCTGGCGCGAGCTGATGGCGCTGCCGCAGATGCGCCGCTTTTTGTGGACCGTGGGCCTGGGTTCGCTGGCGTTTTCGATGCAGGACATCGTGCTCGAACCCTATGGCGCCGAAATCCTCGGCCTGGACGTGGGCAGCACCAGCGCGCTGACCGCGCTGGGCGCCGCCGGCTCCTTGCTGGCCTTTGGCCTGTCGGCGCACTGGCTCACCCACGGCTGGCACGCCTGCCGTGTGGCCGCGCTCGGTGTGGTGCTGGGCCTGCCGGCGTTTGCCTTCGTCATCTTTGCCGCGCCGCTGCAATCGGCCACGCTGTTTCGGGCCGGCGTGCTCTTGATCGGCTTCGGCTCGGGCCTGTTTGCCGTGGGCATGCTGGTGACCGCCATGTCCTTTGACAACCGCCGCCTGTCGGGCCTGGTGCTGGGCACCTGGGGCGCCGTGCAGGCCACCGCCACCGGCGCCGCCATGGCGCTGGGCGGCGCGCTGCGCGACGGCGTCTCGGGCCTGGCGCAATCGGGCGCTTTGGGCGAGGTGCTCAACACGCCGGTGACCGGCTACAGCGTGGTCTACCACGTCGAAATCTACCTGCTGTTTGTCGTGCTGATCGCGCTGGGGCCGCTGCTGCGGCGCGCACGCACGCCCGCCAACGCAGCCCCCACCACCCGCTTTGGCCTGGCCGAGATGCCCGGCTGAGCCCCGTTTTTTTAGGAGAGTGACCATGGAAACAGGCGCCATCACCCAGTACGTCGACGTGGCCCAGATCGTGTTGTATCTGTTCTGGGCCTTCTTCGCCGGCCTCATCTACTACCTCGTGCGCGAGAACCACCGCGAGGGCTACCCGATGGACCCGGGCCGCGACAACGGCCCCAAGGTCGAGGGCTGGCCACCGGTGCCATCGCCCAAGAGCTTCCACACCATGGACGGCCACACCTACCTGGCCCCCGACCTGCAACGGCCGGATGGCGAGTACAGCGCGCAGCCCATGCACCGCTTCAATGGCGCGCCGCTCGAGCCGGTGGGCGATCCGCTGCTGGCCGGTGTGGGCCCTGGCGCCTGGGCCATGCGCGCCGACCGCCCCGATGCCGACCCGCACGGTGCGCCCAAGATCGTGCCGCTGCGCGTCGCCCCAGACCACGGCGTGGCCAAGAAAGACGTGGACCCGCGTGGCCTGCCGGTGCTGGGCGCCGACGGCGAAGTGGCCGGCACCGTGACCGACCTCTGGGTCGACCGCATGGAGATGATGTTCCGCTACATCGAGGTCGAAGTGGCCGGCTCGGGCCGCCATGTGCTGCTGCCCACCACCTTTGCCCGCATCAAGCGCGACGGCATCACGGTGCACGCGCTGCTGGCGCACCAGTTCGCCAACGTGCCCGCCACCCGCAGCCCCGAGCAGATCACCCTGCTCGAAGAAGAAAAGATCACCGCCTACTACGGCGCCGGCACGCTGTACGCCACCCCCGAGCGACAGGAGCCCATCCTGTGAAAGCGGTCAACGTCCAGCCCACGCACGAGCACGAATGGGAGGCCGCCCCCGGCCTGCCCGCGCCGCTGCCCAGCGGCGAGACGGTGCTCTGGCAGGGCGCGCCCGACTGGCGGCAGCTGGCGCTGCACGCCTTCCATGTGCGCAAGGTCGGCATTTATTTCGGTCTGATGCTGGCGGTGCAGGCGGCCTACCTCATGGGCGAGGGCGCCAGCGGCGGTGAGCTGTGGCGCCCGCTGTCGGTGAGCGCGCTGACCGCCGCGCTGGCCCTGGGCATGCTCGCGGGCGTGGCCTGGTTTGCCGGGCGCACCGCGCTCTACACGCTGACCAACAAGCGCGTCATCTTGCGCGTGGGCATCGTGCTCACACTGACCTTCAACCTGCCCTACAAGCGCATCGCGGGCGCCTCGCTGCGCCGCTACGGCCAGCGTTCGCTCGACATCGCGCTGCAGCTGTACCCGCAGGACCGCATCGGCTGGTTCCACCTGTGGCCCCACCAGCGCGCCTGGCACCTGAGCCACCCCCAGCCCACGCTGCGCTGCCTGCCCGACGGCGAGGCGGTGAGCGCCTTGCTGATGCAAGAGTGGCAGCGTGTGCACGCCGGAGAAGCGGTGGTCACGGGCCACACGGCATCGCCCAGCGTGGCCCCCATCGCCAGCCCTGGTGCCGCAGCGCTGCGCCCGGCCATGCGCCACGCCGCGCACAGCGATGCGCGAGAAGGTCTGCCCGCATGAACCCGCCGCGCGCGCCCATGACCGCGGCTTTGCCGCACCCGGTCAAGCTGCTGGGCAGCTTGCTGCTGCTGGTGCTGCTGGCCGTCGGCTGGGCACGCTGGCAGGGCGTGACCGTGCGCTTTGCAGACGCGCCCACCGTGTGGCAGCGTGAACTGCGCTTTGTCGACGCGCCGGGTGGCGATGTGCTGGCGCTGGACGCCGGCACCGGCGACACCGTGGCGCGCTTTGCGGGCGAGCAAGGTTTTCTGCGCGGCACGCTGCGCGCCCTGGCGCGCGAACGCAACCGCCGCAGCCTGGGTCCCGAGGCGCCGCTGCGCCTGCTGGCACAAGGCGATGGCCGCCTGACCTTGCTGGACCCCGCCACCCAAGAACGCATCGGGCTCGAGGCCTTTGGCCCGAGCAACCTGGCCGTCTTTTCCCAGTTGCAACCGGCCCACGCCACCGGTCGCGGTATTTCTGTATGGCCTGAAAGGAGAAACCCATGAGCACCATGGTCACCCCGATTGAAGACGTCCGTGACGCCAACGCCAAAGCGGTCCACAGCGACATGCTGGCCCCGCGTTTTTACAAGACCGACTACGCCGAACTCGACCGTCTCGATGTCTCGCCGGTGCGCGCCGAGTGGGACGCGATGATGGCCGAGTACGAGGGCGACAACAACCACGACCACTTCCAGCGCGACGCCGCCTATGCCGACGAGGTCGCCAGCGGCATGGCCACGCTCTCGCCCGAGATGCGCCAGGAATTTCTGGACTTCCTGGTGAGCTCTCTGACCTCGGAGTTTTCGGGCTGTATTCTCTACAACGAGATCCGCAAGAACGTCAGCAACCCCGACATCAAACAGCTCATGGCCTACCTGGCGCGCGACGAATCGCGCCACGCGGGTTTCATCAACCTCTCGCTGCGCGACTTTGGTCTGGGCATCGACCTGGGCAACCTGCGCCAGTCCAAGCACTACACCTACTTCAAACCCAAATACATCTATTACGCGACCTACCTGTCCGAAAAGATCGGCTACGCGCGCTACATCACCATCTTCCGCCAGCTCGAGAAACACCCCGAGAAGCGCTTTCACCCGATCTTTCGCTGGTTCGAGCGCTGGTGCAACGACGAGTACCGCCATGGCGAATCCTTCGCGCTCTTGATGCGCGCCCACCCGCACCTGCTCAAGGGCGGCAACCGCCTGTGGATCCGCTTTTTCCTGTTGGCCGTCTACGCCACCATGTACGTGCGCGACCACAAGCGCCCCATGCTGCACGAGTCGATGGGCCTGGACTCGACCACCTACGACTTCGAGGTCTTCCGCATCACCACCGAAATCACCAAGCAGGTCTTCCCGATCGCGCTGGACACGGACAACCCGGCTTTCCGTGCGGGCCTCAAGCGCCTGTTTGACATCGACGTGGACATGGAAGCGGCCAAAGCCCGTGGCGGCCTGATCGGCAAGCTGCAGCAAGGCTGGCACGCGGCGCGCGCCGCCACCGTGTTCGCGCGCCTGTACTTCATGCCGGTGATCGAGCAGGAAATCTCCAAAGAGATCCGGCTCGCGCCGAGCTGGTGAGAGATGTCCGATGCGTGATGCCCTGTTGGCCGTGCTTTTCACCGGTGTCAGCTGGTGGTTCGGCACGGGCATCATCCTCTGGCTCGACCGCTTGCCCCCGCGCAGCTTCCGCTGGAGCCTGCTGGGCTGGAGCGGCCTGCTGCTCTTGAGCCTGTGGGGCGTGTGGCACAGCATGCACAGCGTCAGCGTGGCCAGCGCCTACCTGGGCTTTGCCAGCGTGATCGTGATGTGGGGCTGGCACGAGCTGGCCTTTCTGACGGGCTGGCTCACCGG
>JBDLTR010000026.1:0-16491 GCA_039805705.1 Pseudomonadota bacterium | reverse complement strand
GGCCTGCTGCCCACCATCTCGTTCGCGATGGTGGCCCAGAACGGTGACATGTACTACGGCCTGTGGTACCCGATCATCATTGCCGCTGCGACCTTCGTGATCGGCCTGCTGTTCGTTCGCGAAACCAAGGACGTGGACATCTACGCCGGCGACTGATCGCTGTAAGCAACCCGGGGGGACCCGGGTGCTACATTCAAGGCCTTCCCTCTGTGGAGGGCCTTTTTTCTTGAGACTGGAGAAGCAAGCATGTGGAAATTGATCGTGGCCTTCATCATCTTTGCGGCCGCAGCCCTGTACCTGATCGGTAAAAAGGGCGGTGACATCGACATGAGCGGTGAAAAGCACGGTGGCGATACCCACGCCCCTGCCGCTGCTGAAGCCTCGGCACCGGCCAGCGCTGCAGCGGCAGACGCCAGCGCCGCCAAGTGATCCGCATCACCCGCCGGGCTTGAACCGGCACGGTCAGAGGCCACGCGTGTGCGTGGCCTTTGTCTTTTGGGGGCGCGCCAAAGCGGCGGCTTTGCCTAGAATGTTCGGCCTGTAGTCCCAACAAGGCAGAGCATGTCCTCCCAAGGCCTCATCCGCATCCGTGGCGCCCGCCAGCACAACCTCAAGAACCTCGACCTCGACATCCGCACGGGCGAGTTGACGGTGGTCACCGGGCCCAGCGGCTCGGGCAAATCTTCTCTGGTGTTCGACACGCTGTACGCCGAGGGCCAGCGGCGGTATGTCGAGACCTTCAGCGCCTACGCGCGCCAGTTCCTCGACCGCATGGACAAGCCCGCGGTCGACAAGGTCGAGGGCGTGCCGCCCGCGATCGCGATCGACCAGACCAACCCGGTGCGCAGCTCCCGCTCCACGGTCGGCACCATGACCGAGCTGAATGACCACCTCAAGCTGCTGTTCGCGCGCCTGGGGCAGCTCTTTGACAAAGACACGGCGCAACCGGTGCGCCACGACACACCCGAAACGATTCACGCCGAGCTGCAGCGCCGCGCGGCCGAAGCGGGTGACCCGCGCCTGTACCTCACCTTTCCTGTGGAGCTGCCGTCCAACACAACGGCCGAGCAGGTTGAGCAGTGGCTCTCGGCCAGCGGTTTCACCAAGGTCCAGGCCGAGCGCGAAGTCGCCACGCCCACCGGCCCGCGCAAAGTGCTGGACGTGGTGGCCGACCGTTTCCGTTTGGGCAACACCGAAAAAGCGCGCGCGATAGAGGCCATCGAGGTCGCGCTCAAGCGCGGCAGTGGGCGATTGAACGTCTATGTGGAGGGCAAAACGGGGTCGGATCCCGATTTGGCGCAGCCAAACTCGGGCTCTGACCCCGTTTTGCCCTCGGATTCGCGCAGCGAATCCCAAGGCAAGGATGTGTGGCGCTTTTCCACGGGCCTGCACTGCCCCGACAGCGACCTGCGTTACACCGACCCGATCCCGTCGATGTTCTCGTTCAACTCGGCGGTTGGGGCTTGCGAGGCCTGCCGAGGTTTCGGCCGTGTGATCGGGGTGGATTACGGTCTGGTGATCCCCGACGAGAAACTGACCTTGCGCGCTGGCGCCATCAAGACCATCCAGACCCCGGCCTGGAAAGAGTGCCAGGACGATCTGATGCGCCACGCCGAAGCTGCAGGCATCCCGCGCGACACGCCCTGGGCCAAGCTCACCGAGGCCCAAAAAGCCTGGGTGATCGAGGGCTCGCCGAACTGGAATGGCAAGTGGAACCAGCAGTGGTATGGCATTGCGCGCTTTTTCACCTACCTGGAGAGCAAGGCCTACAAGATGCACATCCGCGTCTTGCTGTCCAAGTACCGCAGCTACACCGAGTGCCCGAGTTGCGCGGGCGCACGCCTGAAAACCGAGAGCCTGCTCTGGCGCATGGGTTCGAAGGACGATGCGGATGCCGTGCTCGACCCGTCTAAACGCTTCATGCCCAAGGGCGTGAAGTGGACGCGCGAACAACTCGAAGCGCTGCCGGGCCTGTCGCTGCACGACATGATGCTGATGCCGCTGGATCGTTTGCGGCGGTTTTTTGCTTTGGTGTCTGAGCGGGCTGCGGGACAGGCATCGACAGCGGGCGCGCCGGGGGTGACTCCGGGTTCCTCATGCTGCGGGGGTACGCAGAAATCGTCACCCGAAGTCACCCCCGGCGCGCCCACTGCCGAGGCCATGGGCGATACAACGTCACCACAGAGGCTGGTGGCAGAGCGGGGGGCTGCGCATTCTGACGATTTCTGCGCTTCGGCGCAGCATGAGGAAGGAGGCGCAGCCCCCCGCTCTGACGCCAGCCGGGTCCCAACAGAGGCACAAAGCGCCGAACACAAAGCCCTGCAACTGCTGCTCGAAGAAATCACCACGCGCCTCAAATACCTGTGCGACGTCGGCATCGGCTACCTCACGCTCGACCGCCAAAGCCGTACCCTGAGCGGCGGCGAAGTGCAACGCATCAACCTGACCACCGCACTCGGCACCAGCCTGGTCAACACCCTGTTTGTGCTCGATGAGCCGAGCATCGGCCTGCACCCGCGCGACATGGGCCGCATCACGCAGGCCATGCGCCGCCTGCGCGACGCCGGCAACACCCTGGTCGTGGTCGAGCACGACCCGGCCGTCATGTTCGCCGCCGACCGCATGATCGACATGGGCCCTGGGCCCGGCGAGCGCGGTGGCCAGATCGTGTTCGACGGCACCACCGACGAACTGCGACGTGCCGACACCCTCACCGGCGCTTACCTTGGTGCGCGCAAGCAGGTGGGCCTGGGTCTCAAGCGCATGGTCAGCGACAACACGCCGCGCCTGATCCTCGAAGGTGCGCGCGAGCACAACCTGCACAACATCTCGGTCGACTTTCCGTTGCAGCGCCTGGTCACCGTGACCGGCGTCAGCGGCTCGGGCAAGTCCACGCTGATCCAGGACGTGCTGGCGCCCGCGCTCATGCGCCACTTTGGCAAGGCCACCGAATCGCCTGGCGCCCATGACCGCCTGCTGGGCGTCGACCACCTGAGCGATGTGGTCTTCGTCGACCAGTCGCCGATCGGCAAGACCGCGCGTTCCAACCCGGTCAGCTATGTCGGCGCCTGGGACGCGATCCGCGAGCTCTTTGCGACCTCGCCCGAATCGCGCCAGCGCGGCTACACCGCCGCCAAGTTCAGCTTCAACAGCGGCGACGGCCGTTGCCCCACCTGCGGTGGCTCGGGCTTCGAGCACGTCGAGATGCAGTTCCTCTCGGACGTCTACCTGCGCTGCCCCGATTGCGATGGCAAACGCTACCGCCCCGAGATCCTCGAGATCAAAATCGAACGCCAGGCCATCGGGGGCCAGCCGCGCCAGCTCAATGTGGCCGACATCCTTGAACTCACCGTCAGCGAAGCGGCGGCCCTGTTCGCCCAAGACCGCGAGGTGATCCGCGCGCTGCAGCCCATCGTCGACGTGGGCCTCGAATACGTGCGCCTGGGCCAGCCCGTGCCCACGCTCTCGGGTGGCGAAGCGCAGCGCCTCAAGCTGGCGGGCTTCCTGGCCGAAGCCGCCAAGAGCGCCAGCAACAGCCGCCAGGGCCTGGCGCGCAAGGGCACGCTGTTCCTGTTCGACGAACCGACCACCGGCCTGCACTTCGACGACATCGCCAAGCTCATGCGCGCGCTGCGCAAACTGCTCGAAGCCGGCCACTCGCTGATCGTGATCGAGCACAACCTCGACGTCATCCGCGCCAGCGACTGGCTGATCGACCTCGGCCCCGAAGGCGGCGAGGGCGGTGGTCTGGTGGTGGCCGAAGGTTCGCCGGAAGACGTGCGCCTGCACCCGACCTCGCACACCGGCGCCGCGTTGCGCGAGTACGCCGAGGCGATGGGGGAAGCCGCGGCGGTGCGTGATGCCGATGCACCGTTGCTGTCATTCCCGCGAAAGCGGGAATCCATGGATCCTCGGGTCAAGCCCGAGGATGACAAGAAGGTGGGGGGCATCCAGGTCAAGCCGGATGACAAACGGATGGACGCGATCCAGATCGTCAACGCCAAGGAGCACAACCTCAAGAACCTCAGCGTCAACATCCCGCGCGGCCGCTTCAACGTCATCACCGGGGTCAGCGGCTCGGGCAAGTCCACGCTGGCTTTCGACATCCTGTTCAACGAAGGCCAGCGCCGTTATCTGGAGAGCCTCAACGCCTACGCGCGCTCCATCGTCCAGCCTGCGGGCCGGCCGGAGGTCGACGCCGTCTACGGCATCCCGCCCACCGTGGCGATCGAGCAGCGCCTCTCGCGCGGCGGTCGCAAGTCCACCGTCGGCACCACCACCGAGGTCTGGCACTTTCTGCGCCTCTTGTACGTCAAACTGGGCGTGCAGCACTGCGTGCACGATGACACGCCGGTGCAGCCGCAAACACCCGACAGCATCGCCGCCCAGCTCATGACCCAGCTCAAGGGCCAGCACATCGGCCTGCTCGCGCCGCTGGTGGTCAACCGCAAGGGCGTCTACACCGAGTTGGCCGAATGGGCACGCCCGCGTGGCTATACCCACCTGCGCGTCGATGGCGAGTTCTTGCCGACGCAGGGTTTTCCGCGCATCGACCGTTTCAAGGAGCACACCATCGAGCTGCCGGTGGCCAGCCTCGATGTGCTGCCGGCGCAAGAAACCGAACTGCGCCAGGCCCTGCGCACCGCGCTCGAACACGGCAAGGGCGTGGTCCATGTGCTCAGCGCCCTCGATGGTTTGAAAGAAGCCATGGCCAGCGGTACGTCGACCGCGCGCATCGGCCAGCACCGGGTGTTCTCCACGCTGCGGGCCTGCCCGCAATGCGCGACTTCGTACGCCGAACTCGACCCGCGGCTGTTCTCGTACAACAGCAAACACGGCTGGTGCCCCGACTGTGTGGGCACGGGCGTCAAACTCACCAAGGAGCAGCGCAAGGCCTACGACGATTCGGTGCGGGACGACAAGGACCGCGGCCGCGAGCAGACCTTTGCCGAACCCGAGGTCGAAGACGTGGCCGACACCGCCTGCACAAGCTGCCAGGGCACGCGCCTGAACGCCACCGCGCGCGCCGTCAAGCTGCACGGTGCCGGTGAGCAGGCCTGGCGCATCACCGACATCGCGCGCCTGTCGGTGGTCGATGTGCGCCGCTGGGTGCAGAGCCTCAAGCTCAGCGGCCGCGAGGCCGACATCGCGCGTGACCTGATCCCCGAGATCCAGAGCCGCCTCGAATTTCTCGAGGAAGTGGGCCTGGGCTATCTCACGCTCGACCGTGGCGCCCCCACGCTCAGCGGTGGCGAAGCGCAGCGCATCCGCCTGGCCGCGCAACTGGGCAGCAATTTGCAGGGCGTGTGTTATGTGCTCGATGAGCCGACCATCGGCTTGCATGCGCGCGATAACCAGATCCTGCTGGACGCGCTGCACAAGCTCGGCGACAAGGGCAACACCCTGGTGGTGGTGGAGCACGACGAAGACACCATCCGCCGCGCCGACCACATCATCGACATCGGGCCGAGCGCCGGCAAACGCGGCGGCCGCCTGGTGGCCGAAGGCACGGCCGAAGACATCACCCGCGCCGAAGACTCGCAGACCGGGCGCTACCTGTTGCATGCGATGAAACATCCACTGCAGCCACGTCGACCTGTCGTGGGAGCCGCTGCGCGGGGCGGTGGGGTGGACTCCTCATGCTGCGCCGAAGCACAGAAATCGTCGCCCACCCCACCGCCCCACGCAGCGGCTCCAGCGGAGCTCCACTGGCTCAGCCTCACGGGCGCCACCCTGCACAACCTGCAAGACGTGGACCTCGAAGTGCCGCTCAAACGCCTGGTCGCCGTCACTGGCGTCAGCGGTTCGGGCAAGTCCACGCTCGCACGCGATGTGCTGCTGGCCAATGTGCAGGCACTGGTGCAGCAGCGCAGCACCGCCGCTGGCCGCGCTGCGCAAGACAAAGGGCAGCGTGTGGCATTGATGGGCTGCGCCGATGTGCAGGGTTTCGAGGTCATCGACCGCGTGCTCGAGGTCGACCAGACGCCGATCGGCAAGACGCCGCGCTCCTGCCCGGCCACCTATATCGGGTTCTGGGACACGATCCGCAAGCTGTTCGCCGAAACGCTCGAAGCCAAGGCGCGTGGCTATGGCCCGGGCCGCTTTTCCTTCAACACCGGCGAAGGCCGTTGCCCCAGCTGCGAAGGCCAGGGCATGCGCACCATCGAGATGAGTTTCCTGCCCGATGTGAGAGTGCCTTGCGAGACCTGTCACGGCGCGCGCTTCAACCCCGAAACGCTGGCCGTGAGCTGGCGCGGCAAGAGCATTGGCGATGTGCTGCAGATGGAGGTCGACGAGGCCGTCGACTTCTTCGCCAGCATGCCCAGCATCGCGCACCCGCTGCAGCTGCTCAAGGACGTGGGCCTGGGTTACCTCACGCTGGGCCAGCCTTCGCCGACATTGAGCGGAGGCGAGGCGCAGCGCATCAAGCTCGTGACCGAGCTGACCAAGGTGCGTGACGAGGTGGGTCGTCGCGGGCAAAAGGCGCCGCACACGCTGTATGTGCTCGACGAACCCACGGTGGGCCTGCACATGGCCGATGTGGACAAGCTGATCCGCGTGCTCCACCGCCTGGTGGGCGCGGGCCACAGCGTGGTGGTGATCGAACACGACCTCGATGTGATCGCCGAGGCCGACTGGATCGTGGACCTGGGCCCCGAGGGCGGCGACGCCGGCGGCCGCATCGTGGCCACCGGCACGCCCGAAGACCTGGTGCGGCTGGGCACGCACACGGGCAAGGCGCTGGCGCCTGTTCTGGCGCGGAATTGACGCGCGCTGTCTTCAGCGCCAGTCGTCCCCCGGCATGATCCGCTTCATGAATGCATCAAACATCGGTACGGTGAATGCGGTGTCCCCATGGCTGGGGCTCCAGACCATGCCTTTTTTGATGAGTGCACTGCGCGTGGGGGCCAACGCGGAGACCTCTTTGCCCAGCTGTGTGGCAATGTCGCCCGAGCGATGGGGGCCAGGGCCAAGTTCAGCCATGGCGCGCAGGTATTTTTTTTCGGTGGGTGTCAATCTGTCAAAGCGCACCCGAAAGAAGCTCTCGTCCAGTGCTGCGATGGCGGTGATGGATGCCTTCTCTACGTCGGCGATCCCGATGGGTGAGGCCTGCGCTGCTCGCCAAGTGTGGCTGCCCCATTGTTGCAAAAAGAAGGCATAGCCCTGGGTCAGTTCCAGGATGCTTTGCAGCGCTTCATCGGTGATCTCTACACCTTCGTTGGCCAGTGGCTTGACGATGGCTTGCCTTGCGGCTTCGGGGCCAAGAGGACCCATGTCCGGGAAGTCAAACAGCCGCTCGGCGTAGGACTTGGCGTTGCCCATTTGCCCGCGCAGCTGCGGCAAACCTGCGCCCACCAACACAACGGGCAATTGCCGTTGCTCGGTGCGGTGGATGGCCGTGATGAGCGCAGCCAACTGGGCCTCGGGCACGTATTGCAGTTCGTCAATGAACAAGATCAGTGCGGTGCCGGCCGATTTGGCCGCTAAGCCCACTTGCTCAAACAGGGCTTGCAGATCGTGTTCCAGGTCGCCGTTGTCTGCCAGACCAGGTTCGGGTTCGTAGTCCATCCCGACTTCAATATCGCCAAAGGTCACCTTGAGCTTGCTGGCAAAACCGGCCAATGCGCGCAACCCACGAATGGCATAGTCTTTGGCGGCTGCCGACTGGCTCAGCCTCAGCAGCGCTTGCCTGAGCTGCGGGGCCAGCAAGGCGGGCAGCGAGCGGCCCTCGGGCGCTTCAATCCGGACGGTGTGGATGCCCGAATTTTCGGCATCCATGCGCAGGCGATCCAGCAGCACGGTTTTGCCCACACCGCGCAAACCCACCAGCATGGCGCTCTTGGCGGGTCGCCCAATACGGGCCCGTTCCATGGCGATGTGGATGGATTCGCGCAATTCTTCCCGGCCCGCTAATTCGGGCGGTGGAGATCCTGCACTTGGGGAAAAGGGGTCGCTGATGGGGTTCATGCTGCAATTATAGAGAAGTTTGGTGAGTTATCTTTTTTAAATAACTTTTCAAATTTCTTTATAGATGGCCCACAGTCCCCAGCCGCCATAGCGAGGTGACCTCGGCCGCGCGCGCCGCGTGCAGCGGGTCGCTGGCGTCCTGGGCCTTGCCGTGGCGGGGCCGTGTGTCGAGCCGGCCCCGTACCTGCAAGCCCGCCTCGGCAATCCATTGCAGCAATTGCTGGCGTGTGCGCAAACCCAGGTGTTCGGCCAGGTCCGACAGGACCAGCCAGCCTTCGCCGCCCGCGCACAGGTGCGTCGCCAGGCCCGAGAGGAAGCCGCGCAGCATGGCGCTGTCCGGGTCGTAGACGGCCTGGTCCAGCGCCGAGTGGGGCTGGGCCGGCAGCCAGGGCGGGTTGCAGACGATGAGCGCGGCCTGTTCGGGAGGGAACAGGTCGGTCTGCACGAGCTGCACCTGCGCGTGCAGGCCCAGCCGGTCCAGGTTGTCGCGCGCGCACGCCAGCGCGCGCTCGGACACATCGGTCGCCAGCACACGCGGCACGCCACGCCGTGCGAGCACGGCCGACAGCACGCCGGTGCCCACGCCGATGTCGATGGCCAGCGAGCCATCGCGCAGCGCTGTGGGCAGTGGCGCTTGCGCCACCAGGTCGACGTACTCGCCGCGCACTGGCGAGAACACGCCGTGGTGCGGGTGGATGTGCGCGCCACCGAGTGCGGCGATGGGCACGCCCTTTTTGCGCCACTCGTGTGCGCCGATCAGGCCCAGCAGGCTGCGCAGCGAGAGCACGCGCGTTTGGCCGTCGGGCGGTCCCCAGGCCTCGGTGCAGGCTTGTGCCACGTCGGGTGAACGCTTGAGCGCCATGCGGTAGGCGCCGTCGACCTCGATCAGCAGCTGACCGAGCACGCGCACGCGCAGGGCCTGGGCTTTGCGGTGTTGCTCAAAGCGCTCGGCGGCGCTGGCCTGGGCGTTTGCAGGCGCCTGGACCTTTTTGCGCTGCGCGGCGGCATCCATGCGTTGCGACATGGCTTGCAGCAACTGGCGTGCCGCTGGGAAGTCCCCGCGCCAGAGCAGGCCGGTGCCGGCGCTGGCCTGGCGGTAGGCGCTGTCGGCCTCGATCGCCTGGACGGTGTGCACACGGCTCGGCAGGCGCGCGCCATTGTCGGCCTGCCAAAGGGCGCTGCGTTCTTGGCCGTCTTCCTGCCAGTGCAGCGTCGTGTTCATGCGCGACCCCGCAGCACGTGGCGAGCGAGCTCGGCAAAGCCAGCACCGCGCTCGGCGTGCGTGATGTAGCGCGGCGGGTACCTGAGTTGATCGGCAAAGCGCCGGAGATTCGCCACCCCCACGCTGTGCGGGAAGTGCTGGAACATCACCTGGTCGTTGGCCGAGTCGCCCACAACCACCCAGCGGTCCAGCTCGGTGTCCAAATCGCGCTGGAACAGCTCGCGGGTGATCCAGCGCGCGCCGGCGAGCTTGTCGTGCTCGCCGTACCAGCCGTTGATGTGGATGCTGCTGACGGTGGCGGTCATGCCTTCGGCGTTCATCCGATGCACGACGGCGTCGATGGTGGGCTTCGGCAGTGTGGTGAACTCGCTGTGGTCGATGGCGATGTCGGTCTCACGGCCCGCGCTGTCGCGTGCCCGCCGTGCGCCGGGCACCTCGCGTTCGATGCGTGTGAGCACCTGCTGCATGCGTGCGAAGTGGGCCGCGCGCGTGGCGGCGTCTTGCTGGTAGCGCTTGGCGAGCGGCTGGCCGTCTGGGTGCACCAGGGCCACGGCGCCGTTCTCGGCCACGATGGCGTCCACCGGCCAGCTGGCGGCGAAGGGTTCGCACCAGCCGACGGGCCGGCCGGTGATCGGCACCACCCGCAAGCCAGCGGCCTTCAGATCGGCCAGGGCCTGCAGCGCCTCGGGGGTGATCGCGCCCTCCGTGGTCAGGGTGTCGTCGATGTCGGTGAAGACCCCGATCAGCTCTGGCACCACCCAGTCGGCGAGGGCGTGCATGGCTTCAGTTCGCCGAGCCCAGCGCCAGGCCCGCGTGCTCGCGCAGCGGGTGGAAGTGGATCTTCGGGAAACGCTCCTGCGCCAGCCGCACGTCGTACGGGCTGGTGCACAGGTAGGCCAGCGTGCCGGCGGCGTCCATGGCCAGGCGCTGCGGGTAGGCGTTGGTGAACTCGCGCAGCTCGGCCGGGGTGTCGGCGGTGATCCAGCGTGCGCCGGTGTACTGGCAGCCTTCCAGGCGCACATCGCAGTCGTATTCGGTTTTGAGGCGGTGCTGCACCACCTCGAACTGCAGCTGGCCCACAGCGCCCAGCAGCATGGGGCCACCGACCTCGGGTTTGAACACCTGGATCGCGCCTTCCTCGCCCAGCTGGTCCAGACCCTGCTGCAGCTGCTTGGTGCGCAGCGGGTTCTTCAGGATCACGGTCATGAAGAGTTCGGGCGCAAAGAAGGGCAGGCCGGTGAACTGCAGATTGGCGCCGTCCGTGATGGTGTCGCCCAGCTGCACGCCGCCGTGCGTGGTGAAGCCGATGATGTCGCCCGCATAGGCCTCGTCGACCGCTTCGCGGCGCTGGCTCAGGAAGGTGACCACGCTGGTCGGCCGCAGCTCTTTGCCGGTGCGCTGCACCTTGAGCTTCATGCCCGGTGTGTATTTGCCCGAGGCCATGCGCACAAAGGCGATGCGGTCGCGGTGGTTGGCGTCCATATTGGCCTGCACCTTGAACACCACGCCCGAGAAAGCGGCGTCTTCGGGCTCGATGGTTTTTTCGACCGGCTGTTTGTTGACCAGCAGCGAGCTTTTGCGCGGGCGCGGCGAAGGCGCCAGGTCGACCAGCGCGTCCAGCACTTCCATCACGCCGAAGTTGTTGACCCCCGAACCGAAGAACACGGGCGTTTGCTTGCCGGCCAAAAAGGCCTCGTGGTCAAAGGTGGGCGAGGCGCCTGTGGCCAGCTCCATGCTGTCCATGGCGGTTTGCCATTCGTGGCCAAAGCGCTCGGCCAGCTTGGCTTGTTCGCTGAGCGGGATGGTCTCGAAGTCCTGTGGGCGGCGTTCGCTGCCCGATTCGAACACCGTCATGGCCTGGGTGCGCAAATTGACGATGCCGCCAAAGCTCTTGCCCTGGCCCACGGGCCAGGTCATGGGTACGCAGGGCATGCCGAGTTCGCGCTCGACCTCGTCCAGGATGTCGAGCGGGTCGCGCACTTCGCGGTCCATTTTGTTGACGAAGGTGATGATGGGCGTGTCGCGCTGACGGCAGACCTCGATCAGGCGCCGGGTCTGGGCTTCCACGCCGTTGGCGGCGTCGATCACCATCAGCGCCGAGTCCACCGCGGTGAGCACGCGGTAGGTGTCCTCGCTGAAGTCCTTGTGGCCGGGTGTGTCGAGCAGGTTGATCACGTGGTCGCGGTACAGCATCTGCATCACCGACGAAGCCACCGAGATGCCGCGCTGCTTTTCGATCTCCATCCAGTCGGAGGTGGCGTGGCGCGAGGCCTTGCGCGCCTTGACCGAGCCGGCGATCTGGATCGCGCCCGAGAACAGCAGCAGCTTTTCCGTCAGCGTGGTCTTGCCGGCGTCGGGGTGGGAAATGATGGCAAAGGTCCGGCGGCGCCGGGTCTCGTGGGCGTAGGTCACTGGGGGTCCTGGAATGCGTGTGCGCCGCAGGCGCCAGGGCCACGCGGGGCGGTGGCCAATGGCCAGGATTTTACCGGCTGGGGTGGCTTCTTCTATAATCTGGGCCATTCCGAGGAGCGTTGCAGCGCCCACCAGCCCCGGCTGGCAGCAGGCGTGAGGCTCGGAACCCCCATTTGCAACGACGCTCATCCACTGGTCCAGTGCGTTGAGCTTCATCCCAAGTTCCCCGTGCCTGCCAGTGGTTTTTTGACCTTGCACTGGAGCGCACACATGAATGCACCTCTCAAAACCGCTGTCAATGCCGACTGCGTGATCGCCGACATCGGCCTGGCCGACTGGGGCCGCAAAGAAATCAAGATCGCCGAGACCGAAATGCCCGGCCTGATGGCCATCCGCGAAGAGTTCGCGGCCAAGCAGCCCCTCAAGGGCGCGCGCATCACCGGCTCGCTGCACATGACGATCCAGACCGCTGTGCTGATCGAAACCCTGCAGGCCCTGGGCGCGCAGGTGCGTTGGGCCTCGTGCAACATCTTCTCGACGCAAGACCACGCCGCCGCCGCCATTGCTGCGCGCGGCACGCCGGTGTTTGCCATCAAGGGCGAGACGCTCGAGCAGTACTGGGACTACACCCACCGCATCTTCGACTTTGGCGCCAAGGGCACCGAGGGCGAAGGCCCCAACATGATCCTGGACGACGGCGGTGACGCCACGCTGCTCATGCACCTGGGCAAGCAAGCCGAGAAGAACCCTGCCGTGCTGGCCAACCCCGGCAGCGAAGAAGAGCGCATCCTGTTCGCCGCCATCAAGGCCAAGCTGGCCGAAGACAGCAGCTGGTACAGCCGCAAGAGCGCGCAGATCATCGGCGTGACCGAAGAGACCACCACCGGCGTGCACCGCCTCAAGGAAATGTCGGCCAAGGGCACGCTGATGTTCCGCGCCATCAACGTCAACGACTCGGTGACCAAGAGCAAGTTCGACAACCTGTATGGCTGCCGCGAGTCGCTGGTCGACGGCATCAAGCGCGCCACCGACGTGATGATCGCCGGCAAGGTTGCTGTCGTGGCCGGTTACGGCGACGTGGGCAAAGGCTCGGCCCAGGCGCTGCGCGCCCTGAGCGCCCAGGTCTGGGTGACCGAGATCGACCCGATCAACGCCCTGCAGGCCGCGATGGAAGGCTACCGTGTGGTGACCATGGAGTGGGCCGCCGACAAGGCCGACATCTTCGTGACGACCACCGGCAACCGCGACGTCATCACCTACGAGCACATGGCCGCCATGAAGGACCAGGCCATTGTTTGCAACATCGGCCACTTCGACAACGAAATCCAGGTTGCCAAGCTCGAAGAGAAGTGCCAGTGGGAAGAGGTCAAGCCCCAGGTCGACCACGTGATCTTCCCCGATGGCAAGCGCATCATCCTGCTGGCCAAGGGCCGCCTGGTGAACCTGGGCTGCGGCACCGGTCACCCCAGCTTCGTGATGTCCTCGTCGTTCGCCAACCAGACGATCGCGCAGATCGAGCTGTTCTGCCACCCCGAGGGTTACGACGTGGGCAAGGTCTATGTGCTGCCCAAGCACCTCGACGAGAAAGTGGCGCGCCTGCACCTCAAGAAAGTCGGCGCGATGCTGACCGAGCTGAGCGACGAGCAGGCTGCCTACATCGGCGTGCCTAAGCAGGGCCCCTACAAGCCGGACACCTACCGCTACTGACCGTGCGCGCCGACCAGCTGCTTGTCGAGCGGGGCCTTGCGGCCTCGCGCTCGCAGGCGCAGCGGCTGATCGGCTCGGGTGTGCAGTGGCGCATCGGTGCCACGGCCTGGCGGCGCGTGGCCAAGAACGGCGATGAACTGCCCGAGGCGGCTGAGCTGGTGCTGCTCGACGATGCCGAAGCGCGTTACGTCTCGCGCGGGGGCCTCAAGCTCGAAGGGGCTTTGCAGGCCGCAGGCTGGAACGTGGCCGGTTGGCACTGCCTCGATGTGGGGCAGAGCACCGGGGGCTTCACCGACTGTTTGCTGCAGCGCGGCGCGGCGCAGGTGGTGGGGATCGATGTGGGCCATGGCCAGTTGCATGCGCGCTTGCGCAGTGATCCGCGCGTGGTGTGCATCGAGGGGCTCAACGCGCGTGAGTTGCAGGCCGGTGATGCACGCATCCCTGCCGCGGCGCAAGGCTTTGACCTGATCGTGGGCGATGTGTCCTTCATCTCGCTCACGCGGGTGCTGCCCGCGCTGGTGCCCTGGCTCAGGCCATGCGGCCGCCTGCTGATGCTGGTCAAGCCGCAGTTTGAGCTGCAGCTTGGCCAGATCGGCAAGGGTGGCATCGTGCGGGATGCCACGCTGTATGCGCAGGTCGAGGCCCGCATTCGCGAGGCCTGTGCCGCCCTGGGCTTGCAGGTGCAGGCCTGGCAGGACAGCGCGATCAAGGGCGGTGACGGCAACCGCGAGTTTTTTGTGCAGGCCACACGCGCTGCGTGAGGCCTGAAGGATGAGGAGAAGCGCGATGACGCTGCCTGTGAGTTTCGAATTTTTTCCGCCCAAGACCCCCGAAGGGGCCGAAAAGCTGCGCGCCGTTCGCCAGAAGCTGTATGCCCTGCAACCCGAGTTTTGTTCGGTGACCTATGGCGCAGGCGGCTCCACGCAAGAGGGCACTTTTGCCACCGTGGGCGAGATCCTGGCCGAAGGCGTGGCTGCCGCGTCGCATTTCTCGTGCATTGGGGCCACCAAGGCGTCGGTGCGCGCACAGCTGGCCACGCTCAAGGCCATGGGGGTCAAGCGCCTGGTGGCTTTGCGCGGCGATTTGCCAAGCGGTTATGGCGCGGGTGGCGAGTTCCACCACGCGAGCGATTTGGTGGCCTTCATCCGCGCCGAGACCGGCGACGATTTCCACATCGAAGTCGCGGCCTACCCCGAGGTGCACCCCCAGGCGAAATCGCCCGAGGCGGATGTGCAGGCCTTCGTCGCCAAGGTTCAGGCCGGCGCGAATTCGGCCATCACCCAGTACTTCTACAACAGCGATGCGTATTTCCGCTTTGTGGACGAAGCCCACAGGCACGGTGCCGATGTGCCGGTGGTGCCCGGCATCATGCCGATCACGAGCTCCTCGCAGCTCTTGCGTTTTTCGGACGCTTGCGGCGCCGAGATCCCGCGCTGGATCCGCCTGCGCTTGCAGGCCTATGGCGATGACATCGCCTCGATCAAGGCCTTTGGCCTGGAGGTGGTCACGGATTTGTGCGACCAGCTGGTCACGGCCGGTGTGCCGGCCTTGCACTTCTACACCATGAACCAGAGTGTGGCCACCAGCGAGATCTTGCGCCGGCTGCAGGGCGCTTGAGGCGTTGACGGGCTGCAGCCCGGGTGTTGCACCGCCTCCACAGGCGAGGCGCAACCTCACTTTTTCTTGATCTTTTGCAACAAGTCGGCACGTCCACGGTGTGCTGGCGTACAGCGTTTGAGCCAGCGCAAGGCCATGCTTGGCGGGCTGTCGTTCAATCACACCCGAGGCAGTGATGCTTCTGAAGCAAAGGATGTAACCATGAAAAAAATGATCGTGATCGCGGCCCTGGCCGCTTGTGGCGTGGGCGCCGTTCAAGCCCAGCAATCCCCCTGGATGGTCCGTGCACGCGCTGTGCATCTGGACATGGCGAACAAAGACCAGACCAGCACCACTCTGGATTTGTCGGTCAATAACAAGACCATTCCGGAAATCGACATCAGCTATTTCTTCACGAAGAACGTTGCGGCTGAATTGATCCTCACCGTGCCCCAAGAGCAGAAGGTGTACGCCGGTAGCACTCAGATCGGTACCTTCAAACACCTGCCTCCCACGCTGACATTGCAGTACCACTTCACGGATTTGGGGGCTTACAAGCCTTATGTCGGCGCAGGCCTCAACTACACCGCCATCAACAAGGAAACAGGTGCAGCCACGCTCAGCGGCAGCAGCTGGGGCCCCGCCTTCCAGGTTGGTGTGGACATCCCCCTCGACAAGAACTGGTCGCTCAACTTCGATGTCAAGAAGGTTTATTTGAAGACCAACGTTTATGTCGGCGGACAAGACACCGGCTACCTCAAGCTCAACCCGGTCCTGGTCGGTGCTGGTCTCGGCTACCGTTTCTGACCTGAAGCGATTCTCCAAGTGAAAACGCCCCGCTGTGCGGGGCGTTTTTTTGGGCGTGAGTGCCTTTCAGCGCTCGTCGAAACTGACCACCACCTTGGTGCTGGTGGGGCGCGCCTGGCACGAGAGCACGAAGCCGGCGTCGACCTCGGGTTTTTCGAGGGTGAAGTTTTTGTCCATCTCGGTGCTGCCGTCGATGACCTTGCAGCGGCAGGTGCAGCAGACGCCGCCCTTGCACGAATACGGCAGGTTCAGACCCATGGCGAGTGCGATGTCGAGGATTTTCTCGTCGCGGTTCATCGGCATCTCGTAGGGCTTGCCGTCGAGCACCACGGTCAGCTGCACTTCGCCGCCCGTGCGCGTGGCGGGGTGGCCCAGCACGGCCTTGGCGCGTTGCTCGGCGGGCAAGGCCTCGAGGGTGGGTGAGGTGAAGCGTTCGGTGCGGATGCGGTCGGCTTTGAGGCCCAGGTCGAGCAGCGTTTTTTCGGTCTCTTCGATCATCGCCTCGGGGCCGCAGATGAAGACTTCGTCCATGCTGCCCACGGGCAAGAAGGCGTCGACGATGGCACGCACCTTCGCGGCGTCGACGCGGCCTTCGAGCAGTGGCACCTCTTGCGCCTGGCGCGAGAGGATGTGGATCAGCGTCAGGCGCGAGGGGTAGCGGTCTTTGAGGTCTTGCAAGGCCTCGTTGAACATCACGCTGTCCATGCGGCGGTTGCCGTAGACCAGGGTGAATTTGGATTCGGGCTGTTCTTCGAGCGTGGTCGCCAGAATGGACAGGA
>JBDLTR010000025.1:0-3137 GCA_039805705.1 Pseudomonadota bacterium | reverse complement strand
GCCTGCTCTGCTTGCGCCTGGACCATTGCTTGCGCCGCAGACTGAGCCTTTTGCCTCTCCAGCGCTGCTGCCATGGCCAGCTGTCGTTCCTTGTCTTTGGCTTCGACCTCGGCCTTCTGCCGAGCTTCGATCTCTCTGATCTTTTGCGCTTCGGCCAGCTTTTGCTGCTCCAGCAAGCGCTGCTCAGCGATCCGCTTCTCACGTTCGAGCGCAGCTTCGGCTTCTTGTTTGAGCTGGGTCTCTCGCGCTTTGGCCTGCTGCACCTCTTTGATCAGGTCTTCTGGCTTGAAGGTGTACCTGACGCCATCGTTGAACGAAAAATCATCTTCCAGACTGCTGGAATCCCACGGTATTTGACGACCCTGGCTCTTTTGCCTGACCTGGAAGCGAACGCGTTTGAAAACTTCTTCGATGCGTGCTGGGCGCTGCAACTCTTTGAGCAAATACTGAGTGAACAGACCGTTGCCTGTGCTCTCATCACCGTCTTCGGCCACGTTGCCTGGCGAGGTCGCAAACGCCAGGTAAGTGCCTGGAGGCGCGTCCAGCTGCGCCAGCCCCTTCCCGCTGGTCTTGCCAGAAAACGGATTGTCACGGCACGCATCGAGCACGATGATGTTCATGCGTGTGGCCGACTTCTTGAAAGTGGTGATGACATTTTCGATGTCGATCGTGTGCCGGGGCACATCACTGGCTTGGCTCAGCTGAGCATCCACGGGAACCATGTAGTTGCGCCAATCGAGCTGCAATCCATGGCCGGCGTAATACAACATGCCCACTGCATTTTTCCCTTGCAGCAAACTTTGCATTTGCTCGATGGCATTTGCCATCTGGCTTTTGCTGCCATCGCGCATTTCAACCACATGGAAGCCGAGTTTGCGCAAAACCACTGCCATGGATTGCGCATCGTTGCTGGGATTGGCCAGAGCAGGAAAATTTTGGTAGGCCGCATTGCCAATGACCAAAGCCACGCGCACATCCAGCGGCGCCTGGGCATTGCTGCTGTATGACAAAGCCAGTACCCCCAACAAGAAGACACCGGCAGACTGGTAGAACTTCGATCGCAAACGTTTCATCGTGGGATGGGTCGTGGTCTGAACCAGGTTGTGGTGGATTCAGTTTATCAACGTATCAACGCGCTCAAAGCAGGCCGCCCATCGCCTCGCCCATGCGGATCGCTCGCGTGGGCGTCCAGTCGGCGTTGAAGCGCATCACGCCCCGGGGGAACAGCATCACCACGGTCGAGCCCAGCAGGAAGCGGCCCATTTCCTCGCCCTGTGCGAGTTCGATGGTGCCCATCTCGTAGGTCCATTCGCGCAGCACGCCTGGTCGGGGCGGGTTGACCACGCCGTGCCAGACGGTGGCCATGCTGCCCACAATCGTCGCGCCCACCAGCGCCATGACGAAGGGGCCGTGCTCGCCCTCGAACACGCAGACCACGCGCTCGTTGCGCGCGAACAGACCTTCGACGCCGCGCGCCGTGGTCGGGTTGACCGAGAACAGCGCACCCGGCACATGGACCATGCGCAGCAAGCGCCCGGCGCAGGGCATGTGGATGCGGTGGTAGTCGCGCGGGCTCAGATACAGCGTGGCGAACTCGCCGCCTTCAAACTGCGCGGCCAGTTCGGCGTCACCGCCCACCAGCGCGCGCGTGGTGTAACCGTGGCCCTTGGCCTGCAGGATCAGGTCGCCCTCGATGGCGCCGCATTGGCTGATCGCACCGTCCACCGGACTGACGAAGGCCGCGTCGGCCAGCGGCCGCGCACCGGCCTTGAGCGGTCGGGTGAAGAATTCGTTGAACGAGGGGTAGGCGGCCGGGTCGGGGTGGGCCGCCTCGTCCATGTTGACCCCGTAGCGCGCGACGAAGCGGCGGATCGCCGACGTGGTCCAGGCACCGCCTTGCCAGCCCGCAAAGCGCCCCGCCAGCTGGGTGAGCGCCTGCTTGGGCAAGAGGTATTGGGGCAGCACCGCCAGGCGCTCGGACAGGGAAATGGACATGGGCAGGCCGCGCAGCGGTCAAAAACACAAGGGCCCAATTTTATCGGTCGCCCCGAGCGCAGCCCCGGTCTGCGGCTCGCGGCACAATCCCTGCATGAATGTTCCGCTGCTGTCGGTCAACCACCTGGTCAAGCGCTATGGCGAAACCACGGTGGTCAATGACCTGTCGTTCGAGATCGCGCCCGGCGAATGCCTGGGCGTGATCGGCCCCAATGGGGCCGGCAAAACCACCACCATCCGCATGTGCCTGGGCCTGGCCGAACCCGACGGTGGCCAGGTCGGCTATTTCAACGGGCTCGAGATGCCGCGCGATGCGCTGGCCATCAAGGCGCAGCTGGGCGTGGTGGCGCAAATGGACACGCTGGACCCGGACTTCACCGCCGCCGAGAACCTGCTGGTGTTTGGCCGTTACTTCGGCCTGCAGGACCGCGTGATCCGCGAGCGCATCCCCGCTTTGCTGGAGTTTGCCGCGCTCACGCACAAAGCCGACGCCAAACCCGGCCAGCTTTCGGGCGGCATGAAGCGCCGCCTGAGCTTGGCGCGCGCATTGATCAACCAACCGCGCCTGCTCTTGCTCGACGAGCCCACCACGGGCCTGGATCCGCAGGCGCGCCACCTGATGTGGGAACGCCTGCAACTGCTGTTGCAAGAAGGCAAATCCATCTTGCTGACCACCCACTTCATGGACGAGGCCGAGCGCCTGTGCGACCGTCTCTTGGTGCTCGACCACGGCCGCAAGATCGCCGAGGGCACCCCGCGCGAGCTGATCGCCCAGCACCTGGAGCCCGAAGTGGTCGAGGTGTTCGGCCAAGGCGCGGTGGCTCTGGCGCAAGAGGCCAGCCTGCGCGCCATGGCCGAGCGCACCGAGGTCAGCGGCGAGACGGTGTTCTTCTACACCCGGGCCAGTGCGCCGCTGCTGGCCGCGCTGCAGGCCTGGCCGGCGCTGCGCACCCTGCACCGCCCGTCCAACCTCGAAGACCTGTTCCTGAAGTTGACCGGGCGCCAGATCCGGGAGGAAGGTTGAGCATGAGCCAGATCCACAACAACATCTGGGCCGCACCGCGCCTGTCGATGCGCTGGTGGCCGGTGTTCCGCCGCAACTTCCTGGTCTGGCAAAAGCTCGCCATCCCCAGCCTGGTCGG
>JBDLTR010000024.1:0-6474 GCA_039805705.1 Pseudomonadota bacterium | reverse complement strand
TCGCAGGGGAACTGCGTGAAGAGACCGTCGGCCATCATCTTCTTGGCGCCGCCCAGGCCTTCCTCGGCGGGCTGGAAGATCAGGTTGAGCGTGCCCGAAAACGCCACGTGCTGGGCGATGTGTTTGGCCGCGGCCAGCAGCATGGCGGTGTGCCCGTCGTGGCCGCAGGCGTGCATGATGCCCGGCGTGCAGCTGGCGTAGGCCAGGCCGGTGGCTTCTTCGATGGGCAGCGCGTCCATGTCGGCGCGCAGCCCCAGCGTTTTGCCGCCGTGGCCGCGGCGCAGTTGCCCCACCACACCCGTGCCGCCCAGGCCACGGGTGACCGCATAGCCCCACTGCGCGAGTTGTTCGGCGACCAGGTCGCTGGTGCGGTACTCCTGGTAGCCCATCTCGGGGTGGCGGTGGATGTCGCGGCGCACGGCGATGAATTCATCGGCCTGCGCGTGCAGGGCCTGCAGCAGCGCAGGCGCCAGAGGTTCGCGGGGGACGTTCATGCGTGGGCTTTCAGGTCCGCGTCACTGCGGCTGCAGGTTGATCGACTTGGCGATCGCGCGGTAGCGCTCAATCTCGCCCTGGTAGATGCGCGCCAGTTCGGCCGGGGTGCGCGTGGGCAGCACCACGTTGCCGCTGGCTTCGAGGGCTTTGCGCGTCTCGGGCACTTCGGCCGAGGCGTAGAAGGCCTTGTTCAGCGCGTTGACCACGGGCTCGGGCGTGTTCTTGTGCACCAGGATGCCGGCCCAGATGTCAAAGTCCATGCCCTCCAGGCCTTTCATGGCCGCCAGGGCGGGGAACTGCTTGAACAGCGGGTGCGGTGTCTTGGCGGTCACGGCCAGGCCCTGGATCTTGCCCTCGGTCAGGGTGGCGGGGATGGAGCCGGCCATGGGCAGGAAAGCCATGTCGATCTGTCCGCCCATCAGGTCGGACAGCAGCGGCGCCACGCCTTTGTAGGGCACGTGCAGCATCTCGACCTTGGTCAGCTGCGAGAAGCGCTCACCGATCAGGTGGTACAGCGAGCCCGGGCCCACGCTGCCGTAGCTCAGGGGTTTGTCGCTGCTCTTGCGCGCCAGGGCCAAGAGCTCGTCCACGGTTTTGACATTGAGCGAGTTGCGCACCGCCAGCACCGTGTTGGTGGTGGCGAATTGCGCCACCAGGCGGAAGTCTTCGCTCTTGTATTTCACGCCCTGGATGGCCATCGGTGCCAGCACCAGCTCCATCGGGCTGGCCAGTGCCAGGGTGTGGCCATCGGCCGGCGCGTTGACCATGCGCGTCAGCCCGATCGAGCCACCGCCACCGCCCAGGTTTTCAATGACCATGGGTTGGCCGAGCTTGGCCGCTGCATCGGGCTGCACCTTGCGCGCGAAAAAGTCGGACGGGCCGCCGGCCGGGTAGGGCACGATCAGGCTCATGGGTTTTTGGGGAAAGCTTTGCGCCTGGGCCAGCTGCAGGCTCAGCGCGCCGGCGAGGACCATCAGGCCCTTGAGCAGTTTGTGAAAGTTCATGCTTGTCTCCTGGTGTTGGTTTGAAAAGTCGGAAGCCAGGATGGATCGTAGAAACCACGTTCTCATGTGTCCAATGACTTATTTTTCTGATTTTCATTCTTAAAATGAATCAATGAACCTCCGACACCTCGAACATTGGCTGGCCTTGGCCGACACCGGCTCTTTCAGCCGTGCGGCCGAAAAGCTGCACATCACCCAGTCGGCGCTCAGCCGCAGCATCCAGGCCTTGGAGGACGAACTGGGCGGGCCCTTGGTCGACCGCATCGGCAAGCGCAATGAGCTCACGCCACTGGGTTGGGCGGTGTTGGCGCGGGCGCGGCGCATCGTGCACGAGGCGGTGGAGCTCAAGCAGGGCGCCCTGGCTTTGCAGCACGGCGGGCTGGGCAGCCTGCGCCTGGGGCTGGGCTCAGGCCCGGGGGCCATGCTGATGACGCCTTGGCTGGTGCACATGGCGCGCCACCACCCGGGGGTGAAAGTCTCGGTCACGCGCGGCCCCACCGAGCTGCAGCTGCAGCAACTGCGTGAGCGCCAACTGGATGCGCTGGTGGTGGACCTGCGCCGCGTGGTGCCGGCAGCCGACCTGCGCATGGGCCCCGCCTTCGACATGCCGGCCGGCATGGTGTGCCGCGCGGGCCACCCTTTGCTCACGCAGTACCCGAACGGTGTGCCTTTCGAGGCCTTGCTGTCTTACCCGGTGGCGTCGATCCCGCTGTCGGACGAGGTCGCCCGGATGCT
Organism: Pseudomonadota bacterium; assembly: GCA_039805705.1. Lineage (GTDB taxonomy): Bacteria > Pseudomonadota > Gammaproteobacteria > Burkholderiales > Burkholderiaceae_C > Limnohabitans_A. The sequence continues at coordinate 4,240 of JBDLTR010000024.1, read as the reverse complement.
GGTGGCGCGCTATGGGGTGCAAGCCGACCCGGCACAGCTGACCACCCTGCAGTGCGAGGAAATCGCCAGCCTGCTGGAAGCGGTCCAGCAGACCGATGCGATTTACCTGGGCATCTTGGGGGCCGCGCGCGCCCAGTTGGCCCGAGGCGAACTGGTCACGCTGGCGGTGCAGCCGCCGCTGGATGCGGGTGCCCGCCTGGGCATGGTCACCTTGGCGGGCCGCACCGAGTTGCCGGTCTTGCGCGTGTTCAGCGACTTCGTGCAAAGCCAGCTGGGCTCAGGGCCGGTGGGCGACACCGGCGCCTGAAGCGCGCGTTCAGCGCGGCGCAGCGCCAGCGGGGCTGGCGCTGGCCCGCGCCAGGATCGCGTGGGCGTGCTCGGCCGAGTCACCGCGCCAGGCCACGATCTGGTCGGGCCGGATCAGCACCAGCGGCGCCTCGTACAGCGCGCGCAGACTGGCCTGGGGCAGTTGCACGGTCCCAAGCTCTATGCCCAGGGCTTGCGCCGCGTCTGCGAAGGCCTGGGTGGGCGGCGGTGCATCGCCCAGCACCAGCAGTGTCCAGTCGCGGTGGAACAGGTCGTAGAGCGAGCGGCCGTCGTCCAGCCAGGCGTGCGGTGGCCGCCCGCCAGGGCTGGCGGTGGGCACATAGTGGTTGGGCTCGTCGGGCGGCAGTGCAGCGCCGTCGGGCCAGATCAGCGCAGAACTGTCGTAGCGCCCGCCGAAGGTCACCCCGGGGATGTTGAACTCCAGGCGCGCGTGGCGGTTGAGGTGCGCGCTGGCCGCTTCGCGCTCGGCCGCGCCCTGGGCCGTGTTGTCGTCGAGCTCGGGCTTGGCCGCGAACAGGCCGACCGAGTCGGCGAAATGCCGCGCGTAGCCGGTGTTGCGCTGGGCCAGTGGGCGGCGCTCGGCCTCGTAGCTTTCCAGCAGCGACAGCGGCGCCTGCCCGCGCACCACACGCGCCAGTTTCCAGCCCAGGTTGACCGCGTCTTCCACCGCCGTGTTGTAGCCCAGCCCACCCGTGGGCGTGAAGAGGTGGGCCGCGTCGCCGGCGATGAAGACGCGCCCTTGGCCAAAGCGTTGCGCCACCAGCGCGTGGCCCGCCAGCCAGGTGCCCATGGACAAGATCTCGACCGGGATCTCGGCCCCCACCGCTTCGTGGAACACGCGGCGGGCGTCGTCCTCGGTCCAGGCATCGGCGTTTTCGCCGGGTTTGATGGCGGCGTGGAAGGCGTATTCGGCCACGCCGTCGACCGAGGCCATGAAGGAGCGGCGCTGGTGGTTCACCGCCACGTACATCCAGGCCTTGGGGTGGCGCAGCACCGCGCTGAAGTCGGGTGCGCGCAGGTAGACCGCGAACATCTTGCCGCCCATGAATTCGCGCTGGATGCCCGTCTCACCCCCCCACTCGATGCCCAACGCGTGGCGCACCAGGCTGCGCGCACCATCGGCGCCGACCAGGAACTGGGCGCGCACCTCTTGCGCAGCGCCGCCGGCGCTGGGGCGGATGCGCGCTTGCACCGCCTGGCCATCGTCCTCGAAGGTCTCGAGCGTCCAGCCGTAACGGATGTCGTTGCAGGTGTGCGCTTGTGCATGGCGGCGCAGCACCTGTTCGACGAATTTTTGCGAGACGCGGTGCGGCAGCTCGGCCGCACTCCAGGCGCCGCCCATGGACTTGATCTGCACCACCGCCTGGGCGGCCGTGGGCAGGGCGATGCGCGCCAGCTCGTGCTGCGCGTAACGCGTGAAATAGGCAATGTCGGTGGGGTGGTCGGGCGGCAGGCCCAGGGCGCGCACCTCATCGGCAAAGCCCAGGCGGCGAAAGTGCTCCATGGTGCGCGCCTGGGTGGCGTTGGCCTGCGGGTTGAAGGCGGTGCTGGGCTTGGCATCGACCAGCAGGCAGCGGATGCCGCGCCGGCCCAGCTCGATCGCGAGCATCAGGCCGCAGGGGCCGCCGCCGCTGATGAGCACATCGGTCTCGATGTCTGCGTGGGGGGAGGGGGTGTTGGGGGGGCTCATCGGCTATCCTTGGTGTCGACGCTGTATTTACTTAGGTAGCCTAACTAAATTCGGAGCCGCCATTCATCATGGAAAACCCTGATTCATCCGACGATTACCGCTGGCGCGCCCACAACCCGGGCCGGGTGATGAGCCATGCGCTCCAGCGTTTCGAGGAGCGGGTGCTGGCCTTGATGGCCCAGGCGGGCTACACCGACACACGCCGCACCCATGTGAACCTGACGCGCCACCTCGACCTGGATGGCACGCGCATCACCGAACTGGCCCGCCGGGCGGCGATGACCAATGCCGCCATGACCGAGCTGATCGACCAGTGCGCCCAGTTGGGGCTGGTCGAGCGCGGCCCCGATCCGGCCGACAAGCGCGCCCGCATCGTGCGTTTCACGCCCCTGGGGCGGTCGTGGCTGGCCGCCTTCGGCCAGGCTGTGCTGCAGGCCGAGCAGGAGATGGCGCAGGCGGTGGGGCGGCCGGCGCTGGACACGGCGATGGCGGCCCTGGCGGTGTACGCCCAGCCCATGCAAGCCCCTCAGGATTGAGCACCACGCCTGGTGGACCGCTGCACGCACCCGACGTGCACCAAATGGGTGCTGCTTCCGCTGCATGCATGCTTTGGATTTGATTTTTTGAAGTTCAGCCCGCCCGCCAAACTGTAAAGCCAACAAAATCTGTCGGGTCTTGGTGTGGCAACACACATTCGCCGCTAAAGCCAGTCTCTAGCCTTGGGCCACTGGACGGATGGAAGCTTTGCCCATGAACACCCCCCGATTGAACGACTGCCTGGACGAGCTGGACGAATCCGATGTGCAGCGCTTGCGGCCACACCTCAGGGCGGTGAACTTGGAGGCCGGAGAGCGCTTGCAAACCGCGGGTGAGCCGGTGGCCCGCTTGCTGTTTCCGATCAGCTGCTTGATTGCTTTTTCCCGCGAGCTGAGCACCGGCATCAGCGTTGACACCGCCCTCATCGGTCCAGAGGGCGTGGTGGGCCTGCGCGGCCTGATCCAGCAGCCGAGCCTGCACGAGGTCCAGGTGGTGGTGTCGGGCCTGGCTTATGAGGTCCGCATCGCCGACTTCTCACCGGAGCTGCAGCGCTCATCTGGGATTCAGCGCATGTGCATGCGGGCGGGCACCCGCATCATCGACATGATCTCCACCGAGTTGGCGTGCAGCCGCTTCCATGCGGTGGAGGCGCGTCTGGCCAAATGGATTTTGGTGCGCCATGACCGCGGCCAGGGGGGCACCATCCTGGCGACGCACCAATCGATTGCCGACTCGCTGGGCGTGCGCCGCGAGGCGGTGACGAACGCGTTGCAACGGCTCGAGGGGGTGCGTGTGGAGCGGGGGTGCCTGCAGGTGCATGACCGCGCGCCCCTGGAAGCCGCCTGCTGCGAGTGCTATTTCTCGCGCTCAGCTGAGCACGCCGCCCAGCTGAGCTTGCCCTTTCCCGCGCGCACGCTGCAGGGCTGAGCCCGCGCGGCGCGCAGGCACCCGGCGGGGTGTTATCTTTGTGCGGCCCTGTCACGCCTTTTCGCACCGCCATGAACATCCCCGCTTTGCCACCCGGCGCACTCCAAGGTCTGCGCGTGGTCGAGATGGGCCAGCTGATCGCCGGCCCTTTTGCCGCCAAGACCCTGGCCGACTTTGGCGCCGACGTCATCAAGATCGAGCCGCCAGGCACCGGCGATCCGCTGCGCAACTGGCGCCTGCTGCAAGACGGCACCTCGGTCTGGTGGCAGGTGCAGTCGCGCAACAAACGCTCGATCGCGCTGGACCTGCGCAACCCCGAAGGCCAGGACATCGCGCGCCAGCTGGTCGCGCAGGCCGATGTGCTGATCGAGAACTTCCGTCCTGGCACGCTCGAGGGCTGGGGCATGGACTACGAGACCCTGTCCAAGGCCAACCCCGGCCTGGTGATGCTGCGCATCTCGGGCTATGGCCAGACCGGCCCTTACCGCGACCTGCCGGGCTTTGGTGCGATTGGCGAGGCCATGGGTGGCCTGCGCCACCTGACCGGTGAGCCAGGCCGTGTGCCCGTGCGCTGCGGTGTCTCGATCGGTGACACGCTCGCGGCCTTGCACGGCACCATCGGGGTGCTGATGGCGCTCTACCACCGCAAGGTCAACGGCGGCCAGGGGCAGGTGATCGACGTCGCCTTGCACGAGGCCGTGTTCAACGTGATGGAAAGCCTGGTGCCCGAGTACAGCGCTTTCGGCGCCATCCGCGAGC
>JBDLTR010000023.1:0-7366 GCA_039805705.1 Pseudomonadota bacterium | reverse complement strand
CGTGATCCTGCTCAACACCTGCTCGATTCGCGAGCGCGCCCAAGACAAGGTGTTCTCCCAACTGGGGCGCTGGCGTGAGCTGAAACTGGCCAACCCGGACCTGGTGATTGGTGTCGGCGGCTGCGTGGCCAGCCAGGAAGGCGCCGCGATCCGCGACCGCGCGCCCTACGTCGACGTGGTCTTCGGCCCACAAACCCTGCACCGCTTGCCGGAGATGATCGACGCCGCGCGCAGCACCAAGAAACCGCAGGTGGACATCTCCTTCCCCGAGATCGAGAAGTTCGACCGGCTGCCCGAGCCGCGCATCGACGGCCCCAGCGCCTTCGTCTCCATCATGGAAGGCTGCAGCAAGTACTGCAGCTACTGCGTGGTGCCCTACACGCGCGGCGAAGAATTTTCGCGGCCATTTGAAGACGTGCTGGTCGAGATCGCCGGCCTGGCCGAACAGGGCGTGAAAGAAGTCACGCTGCTGGGCCAGAACGTCAACGCCTACCGGGGGCCCATGGGTGGCACCGCCGAGATCGCCGACTTCGCCACGCTCATCGAGTACGTGGCCGAAATCCCCGGCATCGAACGCATCCGCTACACCACCAGCCACCCCAACGAGTTCACCCAGCGCCTGATCGACGTGTATGCCAAAGTGCCCCAGCTGGTCAGCCACCTGCACCTGCCGGTGCAGCACGGCAGCGACCGCATCCTGATGGCCATGAAGCGCGGCTACACCGCGATGGAATACAAGAGCACGGTCCGCAAGCTGCGCGCGGTGCGCCCCGACATCTCGATGAGCAGCGACTTCATCGTCGGCTTCCCTGGCGAGACCGAAGAGGACTTCGGCAAGATGATGAAGCTGATCGAGGACGTGGGCTACGACACCAGCTTCTCCTTCATCTTCAGCCCGCGCCCGGGCACGCCGGCTGCCAATCTGCACGACGACACGCCGCACGCGGTCAAGCTCCAACGCCTGCAGCACCTGCAAGCCACCATCGAAGCCAATGTGCAGCGCATCAGCGAGCGCCGCGTGGGCACGGTGCAGCGCATCCTGGTCGAGCGCGCCGCGCGCAAGGACCCGACCGAGCTGGCCGGCCGCACCGAGTGCAACCGCGTGGTCAACTTCCCCGGCGGCCCGAACCGCGACCGCTTGATCGGCCAGATGGTCGATGTGCGCATCACCCAGGCCTACCCGCACTCGCTGCGCGGCGAGCTGGTGATCCAGGGCTGAGCAGCGCCATGGCCGAGCGCTACCGGCTGACCTTTGTCTGCATGGGCAACATCTGCCGCAGCCCCACGGCCGACGGCGTCATGCGCCACATGGTGGCCGCCCGAAACTGGCAGCATTGGATCGCGGTGGACTCTGCCGGCACCCACGCCCACCATGTGGGCGAAGCCCCTGACCGCCGCAGCCAGCAGCACGCGCAGCGCCACAAGCTCAAGCGCCTGACCGAGTTTTGCACCCAGCACGACAGCCCGGTGGTGCCCGACCCCTACTTCAGCGGTGCGCAGGGTTTCGAGCAGGTGCTCGATCTGGTGGAAGACGCCTGCGAAGGGCTGCTCACCCACATCGCCGGCCTGCCGAAAAACCCAGGCGCCGAATCACGGTGATCCTCGGGCTTGACCCGAGGATCCCACCTTGAAGGCCCCGGTCAAGCCAGGGCATGACAGCGGGCGAGACCGTTCAGCGCGGCATGCCCGGGAAGCCACCGCCCCCCATCAGGCCCTTCATGCCGCCCAGGCGCTTCATCATTTTCATCATGCCGCCGCCCTGCATCTTCTTCATCATGTCCTGCATCTGCTCGAACTCCTTGAGCAAGCGGTTGACGTCCTGCACCTGAACCCCCGCGCCAGCGGCGATGCGGCGCTTGCGCGTGGCTTTGATGATCTCGGGCTTGGCGCGCTCCTTGAGCGTCATGCTGTGGATGATGCCCTGCTTGCGCGCGATGTCTTTTTCGACCTTGGAAAGGTCCATCTCGCCGGCCTTGGCCGCGATTTGGCTGGGCAGCTTGTCCATCAGGCTCGAGAGGCCGCCCATCTGCTTCATCTGCTGGATCTGCGCCAGGAAATCGTTGAGGTCAAAGCCGCCACCGCTCTTGACCTTGGCGGCCAGTTTTTGCGCGGCCTCCATGTCCACGCCAGCCGCCACCTGCTCGACCAGGGCCACGATGTCGCCCATGCCCAGGATGCGGCCGGCATGGCGCTCGGCGTCGAACACTTCGAGGCCGTCGATCTTCTCGCTGGTGCCGGCAAACTTGATCGGCGCACCGGTGATCTGGCGCACCGACAGCGCCGCGCCGCCGCGCGAGTCGCCGTCGAGCTTGGTCAGCACGATGCCGGTGAGCGGCAGCGCCTCGCCAAAGGCCTTGGCGGTGTTGGCCGCGTCCTGGCCCTGCATGGCATCGACCACGAACAAGGTCTCGACCGGATGGAGCTCGGCGTGCAAGGCCTTGATCTCGGCCATCAAGGCCTCGTCGATCGCCAGGCGACCGGCCGTGTCCACCAGCAGCACGTCAAAGTAGTGCTTGCGCGCGTAGTCGATGGCGGCGCGCGCGATGTCGATCGGTTTTTGCTCGGGCGTGCTGGGAAACCACTCGGCGCCGGCCTGCGCGGTCACGGTCTTGAGCTGCTCGATGGCCGCCGGTCGGTAGACGTCGCCCGAGACCGTCAGCACTTTTTTCTTGCGCTTTTCAATCAGGTGCTTGGCCAGCTTGGCGGTGGTGGTGGTTTTACCGGCGCCCTGCAGGCCCGCCATCAGGATCACGGCGGGCGGCTGCGCGGCCAGGTTGATGTCGGCCACGCCCTCGCCCATGGTGGCGGCGAGCTCTTTGTTGACGATGCCCACCAAGGCCTGGCCCGGCTTGAGCGAGCCCATGACCTCCTGGCCCAGGGCTTTGTCCTTGACCCGGGCGATGAAGTCGCGCACCACGGGCAGCGCCACATCGGCCTCGAGCAAGGCCATGCGCACTTCGCGCAGCATGTCGGCGACGTTGGACTCGGTGATGCGGGCCTGGCCGCTGATCGTTTTGACCAGGCGGGAGAGTTTGTCGGTGAGGGCGGAAGCCATGGATGCCATCCAGTCAGAAAGGTCAGCCACCGCGCCAGGCCCCGGTGACCTGGCCTGAAAGGCTAAACTTGGAGCCATGATTTTAGCGAGCACCCCCTTTTGGACCCTGCCGGCCTCGGTCTTGGCCGCGCTCGCTTACGCCTTGCCCGCCCTCGCGCCACGCCACCTGGGCGATGGCCACACCCGCCGCCTGCTGTGGTTGGCCTGGGCCGCGCACGCGCTGGCGCTGCTGGGGTGGCTGGTGCCGCCGGTGCGTTTCGGTTTTGCACCCGCCCTCTCGGTCACCGTCTGGCTGGTGCTGACGGCTTACCAGGTGGAAAGCCAGTTTTACCCGCAGCTGCGCGGCCGCTGGGCGCTCGGCAGTTTGGGCGCGCTCGCCGTGGCGCTGGCCTGGCTGTTTCCTGGCGGCGCGCTGCATGTGCAGGCCTCGCCCTGGCTGCCGCTGCACTGGGCCTTGGGCCTGGCGGCGTACGGCATGTTCGCCGCCGCCGTGGCCCATGCCTGGCTGATGACCCGCACCGAACGTGAAATCCGCCAAGCCCACGCCACGCCGGGCCTGCCCCTGCTCACGCTGGAGCGCCTGACCTTCCGGTTCGTCGCAGCGGGCTTTGTGCTGCTGTCGGCGACGCTGTTGGCGGGCATGCTCTTTGGCGAACAGCTCTACGGCGAGGCCGGTGGCGCCTGGCGTTGGGACCACAAGCGCGTGTTCGCGCTGCTGTCGTGGCTGACCTTTGCCTTGCTGCTGTGGGGCCGTCAGCGCTGGGGCTGGCGCGGCAAGCGCGCGGTGCGCGTGCTCTACACCGGGGCGCTGCTGTTGCTCCTGTCTTACGCCGGCTCGCGCTTCGTCATGGAAGTGCTGCTCGGCCGCGCCGCATGAAATACCTGTTTTGGCTCCTCGTCGTGCTGCTGGTGGGCTGGGCCTGGCGCCGCAGCCGCGCCAAAGCATCACCGCCCTCTGCGCCCCCAACGCCCGCCCATCCCCAAGACATGGTGGTGTGTTTGCACTGCGGTGTGCACCTGCCGCAAGCCGAAGCGGTGGCCGGCACGCTGGGCCTGTACTGCAGCAGCGCGCACCGCAGCGCAGCGGGCGACCGCAACCCCGGCTGAGCGCATGGACAGCGCCGCCACCCCTCTGCCCACCTGGGACGGCGGTTGGCTGGACGGTGCCACCCGCTGCCCCTCGCCGAATTTCGGTCCGCGCCCGCCGCAGGCCTGCATCGACCTGGTGGTGGTGCACTCGATCAGCCTGCCCCCGGGCCAATACGGCGGCGATGCGGTGCAAGCGCTGTTCACCAACACGCTGGACTGGGACGCCCACCCCTATTACCAGCAGATCCGTGGGCTCGAGGTCTCGGCGCATTTCTACATCCAGCGCGATGGCCGCCTGTGGCAATTCGTCAGTGCAGACGAGCGCGCCTGGCATGCGGGCCGCTCGTCTTGGCGTGGGCGCGAGAACTGCAACGACGACTCGATCGGTGTCGAGCTCGAGGGCTTGGAAGGTGACCGCTTCGAAGCCGCGCAGTACGACACGCTGGCGCGCCTGTGCCAAGCCTTGGCGCAGCGCTATCCGATCGCCCACATCGCGGGCCACGAGCATGTGGCCCCTGGCCGCAAACAAGACCCTGGCCCGGGTTTTGACTGGCCACGTTTGCAAACCCTGTCGGCATTTCCGCCTCGGTGTTTTCCCTGAAACCGCCGCGCCGTCACACCGGCGAAAAATTTTTTTGTGCAGGCACCACGGGCCGGTGGTCCTGAACCGCGCCCTCCGGCAAGCCTGTGCGCACGAGCCTCGGCAGGACAAAGCGCGTGGCAAACCGCACCCCGCTTGAATCGCCGCCCACGAAGCCCGAAATGATGCGGCCACCGGTGGTGGCTTTGCACCTGCCGAAATGCGCGCGGACGGCGCCGCGAGCGCCCCAGTCTGGTGCCTGCACCGACGGCGCGCGATTTCGGCCGGTACACTACATCTAGTGGCTTGAAGACGTCATGAACACCAGATATAGTGTCCAGGCGTTCAAACTGCCAAAACCATCAAGCGCAGTCTTGCCCCTGTTCACGGCCACCTCCAGATCGATCAGAACACCTACAAACATGACCATGCACACCGACCTGAACCCCGCCTCCAACGCCCCCAGCCCGATCGGCTTTGCCCCCGAGCGCGCGCCCAGCAGCAGCGCCACGCAAGCCCTGGCCAACTACCAAATCATCCGCCGCAATGGCGCGGTGGTGCCCTTCGAGCCGAACAAGATCGCCGTGGCCCTGATGAAGGCCTTCTTGGCCGTGCATGGCACGCAAGGCGCCGCCTCGGCCAGTGTGCGTGAAGTGGTCGACGAACTCACCCAGAACGTGGTGCGCGCGCTGATGCGCTCGCGCCCAGGTGGCGGCACCTTCCACATCGAGGACGTGCAAGACCAGGTCGAACTCGGCCTGATGCGCAGCGGCCAGCACGATGTGGCCCGCGCCTATGTGCTCTACCGTGAGCGCCGCGCACAGGAGCGCGCCCAGCAACAGCAGACCAGCGCCGCACCGGCCCATCCCGAGCTGTTCGTGGTCGATGGCGGTCAGCGCGTGCCCCTGGACATGAACTACCTGCAGGGCATCATCGCCCGTGCCTGTGATGGCCTGGGCCAAGACGTCAGCCCGGAACCCATCCTGTCCGAAACCGTGCGCAACCTCTACGACGGCGTGCCGCTGCAAGAGGTCTACAAAGCCTCCATCCTGGCGGCCCGCACCCTGATCGAGAAAGAGCCCGACTACACCTACGCCACCGCGCGCCTCTTGATGCACACCATCGCCAAAGAGGTGCTGGGCCAGGAGCTGACCGGCGCCGCGCTCAACCAGGCGTATGTGGACTTCTTCCCGCAGGCGATCCAAAAGGGCGTCGACAACGAGCTGCTCAACCCCGACCTGCTGCAGTTCGACCTGGCCCGCCTGGCCGCCGCGCTCAAGCCCGAGCGCGACCTGCAGTTCGACTTCATCGGTCTGCAAACCCTGTATGACCGCTACTTCTTGCACGTGCGCAAGACCCGCATCGAGCTGCCGCAGATCTTCTTCATGCGCGTGGCCATGGGCCTGGCGCTGCAGGAAATCGACCGCGAAGCGCGCGCCATCGAGTTCTACGAGGTGCTCTCGACCTTCGACTTCATGAGCTCCACGCCGACGCTGTTCAACAGCGGCACGCTGCGCTCGCAGCTCTCGTCCTGCTACCTGACCACCGTGCCCGACGACCTGGACGGCATCTACGAGTCGATCAAAGAGAACGCGCTGCTGTCCAAGTTCGCCGGCGGCCTGGGCAACGACTGGACCCGCGTGCGCGCCCTGGGCTCGCACATCAAGGGCACCAACGGCGAATCGCAAGGCGTGGTGCCTTTCCTCAAGGTGGTCAACGACACCGCGGTGGCCGTGAACCAGGGTGGCAAGCGCAAGGGCGCGGTCTGCACCTATTTGGAGACCTGGCACCTGGACATCGAGGAGTTCCTGGAGCTGCGCAAGAACACCGGCGACGACCGCCGCCGCACCCACGACATGAACACCGCCAACTGGATCCCCGACCTGTTCATGCGCCGCGTGATGGAAAAGGGCACCTGGACGCTGTTCTCGCCCTCGACCTGCCCCGACCTGCACGACAAGTTCGGCCTTGAGTTCGAGCAGGCTTACGTGGCCTACGAAGAAAAAGCCGCACGCGGCGAGATCAAGCCCAGCAAGCAGGTGCAGGCCCTGGACCTGTGGCGCAAGATGCTCTCGATGCTGTTCGAGACCGGCCACCCCTGGATCACCTTCAAGGACGCCTGCAATGTGCGCTCGCCGCAGCAGCACGTGGGCGTGGTGCACTCGTCCAACCTGTGCACCGAGATCACGCTCAACACCAACGGTGGCGAGATCGCCGTGTGCAACCTGGGCTCGGTGAACCTGGCCCACCACATCAAGGATGGCGGCATCGACCACGCCAAGCTGCAAAAGACCGTGCGCACCGCCATGCGCATGCTCGACAACGTCATCGACATCAACTACTACGCCGTCAAGAAGGCCCGCGACTCCAACCTGCGCCACCGCCCCGTTGGCATGGGCATCATGGCCTTCCAGGATGCGCTGTACCAGTTGCGCACCCCGTACGCCAGCGAGGCTGCCGTCGAGTTCGCCGACCGCTCGATGGAAGCCGTCTGCTACTACGCCTACTGGGCTTCGACCGAGCTCGCCGAAGAACGTGGCCGCTACAGCAGCTACCGCGGCTCGCTGTGGGACCGTGGCATCTTGCCGATCGACTCACTCAAGCTCCTGCTGGAACAACGCGGCGGCTATGTTGATGTCGAC
>JBDLTR010000022.1:0-9797 GCA_039805705.1 Pseudomonadota bacterium | reverse complement strand
TCCAGACGGTTCAGATAATTCTGAGCTTCCACCGGCAGGTCTTCCCAGCGCTTCACGCGGAAGGTCGTGCCCTTCCAGCCCGGCATGGTTTCGTAGATCGGTTCGCAAGCGGCCACGTCATCCGCGCCGATCGGCAGCAGATCGATCTTCTTGCCGTGCAGCATGTACCCGGTGCAGATCTTCAGCTCTTCCAGACCATCGAGCACGTCCAGCTTGGTGATGCACAGACCCGACAGGCCGTTCACCTGCGCCGAACGCTTGAGCAGCGCGGCGTCAAACCACCCACAGCGGCGCGAACGGCCGGTGGTCACGCCCTTCTCGGCACCGACCGTCGACAGGTGGTAGCCCACGGTGCCGGGCGTGGCCCAATCCAGCTCGGTCGGGAACGGGCCGCCGCCCACGCGGGTGCAGTAGGCCTTGGTGATGCCCAACACGTAGTGCAGCATGCCCGGGCCCACGCCCGAGCCGGCGGCGGCGTTGCCGGCCACGCAGTTGCTCGAGGTCACAAAGGGGTAGGTGCCGTGGTCCACGTCCAGCAAGGTGCCCTGCGCGCCTTCGAACAGCAGGTTGGCGCCGCCCTTGTGGGCTTCGTTGAGTTCGCGCGAGACATCGGCCACCATCGGGGCCAACGCTTTGGCATAGGCCATGGCTTCGTTGAAGACGGTGTCGAAGTCCACCGGTGCGGCGTGCAGGTGGTTGACCAGCACATCGTTGTGCAAGGCCAGGTTCTCGCGCAGCTTGGTGGCAAAGCGCTCGGGGTATTTCAGGTCCTGCACGCGCAGGGCGCGGCGCGCGACCTTGTCTTCGTAGGTCGGGCCAATGCCACGGCCTGTGGTGCCGATCTTCTCGGTACCCGATTTTTCCTTGGCGGCCTCGCGCGCCACGTCCAGCGCCACGTGGTAAGGCAGGATCAGAGGACAGGCTTCGGACACGCGCAGGCGCGAGCGTACTTCCACACCGGCTTTTTCCAAACCTGCGATTTCTTCGAGCAGCTTGGGCACCGACAGCACCACGCCGTTGCCGATGTAGCACTTGACGCCCGGGCGCATGATGCCGCTGGGGATCAGGTGCAGCGCGGTCTTGACGCCGTTGATCACGAGGGTGTGGCCGGCGTTGTGGCCGCCCTGAAAGCGCACCACGCCCTGGGCGGATTCGGTCAGCCAGTCGACCAGTTTGCCTTTGCCTTCATCGCCCCACTGGGTGCCGACGACGACCACATTGCGGCCTTGTGTTGTGTTCATAAGGTGTTTTCTCAGGAATCAGATGGCTTGGATCACCCACTGGCCGGCCGCATGCACCAGCTCGCGATCGCAATGGAATTCGTCGATTTCACTCTCGTGGCCAGGCAGCACACAGACCACGGTTTCACCGCGCGCGCGCAGGCTGGCGATCGCCGCGCGCAGCGCCGGGGCATCGCCCCAGGGCGCACGGATCGCGCTGCGCAAGGGCAAGGCCGGCACGGCGGCCACGAGCTCTTTGAGGTCGAGCGAGAAACCCACCGCCGGGCGGTCGCGTTCGAGGCGGTGGCCAAACACCGCACCCACGCCGTCGTAGCGGCCACCCCGCACCAGCGCGTCGGCAGCGCGCTCGGCGTAGATGGCAAAGCGCATGCCGCTGTAGTAGGTGTAGCCGCGCGAATCGCCCAAATCGACACTCAGGCGTGGCCCCTGCACCTGTGCGGCCAGCCAACGCAGCTGGGCCAGGGCCTGCTCGATCGCAGGCAGTTTGGGCAGGCTCTGCGCGGCCCGGTCCAGCACCGTGGCGTCGCCGTACAGCGTGACCAGGGCGCGCAAACCGTCGCGGCGATCGGTGGGCAAATCGGCCGTCAAACGCACCAGGGTGGGCGCGTCCTTGATGGCGAGCGCCGCATGGATGGCCTCGCGCTGCGCCCCGCTCAAGGCCAGGCCAGAGAGCAAGCTGGCCACGATGCGCGCATCGGCCAGGTCCACTTGCAAACCGCCCACCTTGGCCGCGGCCAGGCAGTCCAGCGCCAGTTGCAGCACCTCCAGGTCGGCTTCGGGGCCCGCGTGGCCGTAAATCTCGGCACCAAACTGCAGCGGCTCGCGCGTGGCGTGCGGCCGCGCGGGGCGCGTGTGCAGCACCGGGCCGCAGTAGCACAGGCGCGTGAGGCCGGCTCGGCCCAGGAGGTGGGCGTCGATGCGGGCCACCTGCGGCGTGGTGTCGGCGCGCAGACCGAGGGTGCGGCCAGACAGCTGGTCCACCAGCTTGAACGTTTGCAGATCCAGCGCTTCGCCGGTGCCTGTGAGCAAGGATTGCAGGTGCTCCAGCAAAGGGGGCATCACCAGCTCGTAGCCATAGCCACGGGCGGTGTCGAGCAATTCACGGCGGAGTTCTTCGATGTGGCGGGCCTCGGAGGGCAGCACATCGGCGATGTGATCCGGGAGGACCCAAGCAGACATGGAAAAAAGGGGAGACGGTTAAAAACGGCATTTTACCGTCAGCGCGGACGGCATCAGCCCAGCCACCAGACCAGCACCAGCCCGGCCAGCACCATGAACATGCCGAAAAAACGGATCTGCCCATCCTGCAGCTGCAGGAGCTGCTCAAACAATCGACGCCAGCGTGCCGGCGCCAACATGGGCATCAGGCCTTCGAGCACCAGCATCAGGCCCAGCGCGAGCCACCAGACCTCAGACAAGCGTCACTTCCGTGCGGGAGCCGCCGCAGCCGGGGCGCTGCCACGCATCACCTTGAAAAAGTCCGAACCGGCCGGGTCGAGTACCATCACATCGCCCTTCTTGGCGAAGCTGACCTTGTAGGCCTCGAGGCTGCGGTAGAACTGGGCGAACTGCGGGTCGCGGCCAAAGGCCTCGCCATAGATGCGGGCGGCTTGGGCATCGCCCTCCCCTTTGATCTTTTGCGCATCGCGGTAGGCATTGGCAATGGTGATCTCGCGCTGGCGGTCGGCGTCGGCGCGGATTTTCTCGCCCTCGGCAGCACCGGTTGAGCGCAATTCGTTGGCCACGCGCTTGCGCTCGGCCTCCATGCGGCGGTAGACCGACTCGGTGATGGCTTCGGTGTAGTCGGCGCGTGTGATGCGCACATCCACAATGTCCATGCCCCAGGGCTTGGCGCCAGAGGTCACCGTTTGCAGCACTTCGCGCTTGACATCGGCCATCAGCGCCTCGCGCTTGAGCGAGAGCAGCTCTTTGACGGTGCGCTTGTTGATCTCCTCCTGGAAAGCATTGCGCACCACGCGGTTGAGCTGGTTGGCACCGGCACGCTCGTCCAGACCCACGTTGCGGATGTAGGCCTGCGGGTCGGTGATGCGCCAGCGCACATACCAGTCGATCACGACGCGCTGCTTTTCCGCCGTCAGCATCGGCTCGGTGTCGGTGCTGTCGAGCGTGAGCAGGCGCTTGTCGATGTAGTTGACGTTTTGCAAGGGCGGCGGCAGCTTGAAATGCAGACCGGGCTCGGTGATCACTTCTTTGATCTGGCCCAGGGCATAGACCACGCCGAACTGGCGCTGGTCCACCACGAACAAGGTCGAACTGAGCAGGGCCAGCGCGATCAGCGCCGAACTCACCCACAATCCCAAACGGTTCATCTTCGGCCTTTCTTATCGGGCATCGCGCTCACGCGAGCGCTGGTTGTCACGCGAGCGCACATCGGCCCCGGCGCTGTTGGCGGTGGCAGGTCCTGTGGCATCGCCCGACGGCGCCGTGGTGGCGGCCGCGGCCTGTGCACTGACTTGCTGCATGATTTTGTCGAGCGGCAGGTACAAGAGGTTCGAGCCCTGCTTGCTGTCGATCAGCACCTTGGTCACGTTGCTGTAGACCTGCTGGAAGGTCTCGGTGTAGAGCCGGTCGCGGGTGACCTGCGGCGCTTTTTGGTACTCGGTGAGGATGGCCTTGAAGCGCTGTGCGTCACCCTCGGCCTGGGCCACGATGCGGGCACGGTACGCGTCGGCCTCTTCCTTGAGGCGAGAGGCGGCGCCCACCGCACGCGGCACCACGTCGTTGGCGTAGGCTTCGGCCTCGTTTTTGGCACGTTCACGTTCCTGACCCGCCTTGAGCACGTCGTCGAAGGCCGCCTGCACCTGCTCGGGTGGGCGCACGCCACCTTGCTGCAGGTTGATGCCCACCACCTCGATGCCCACCTTGTAGCGGTCCAAGATCGTTTGCATGAGCTGGCGCACACGCGGGCCAATTTGGTCGCGCTCTTCGGCCAGCGCGGTGTCCATCCGCATCTTGCCGACCACTTCACGCACCGCGGTCTCGGCGGCCTGCACCACCGCCTCGGTCGGGTTCTTGCTCTCGAAGAGGTAGGCCCGGGCATCGTTCAGGCGGTACTGCACCGCAAACTTGATCTCGACGATGTTCTCGTCCTCGGTCAGCATGGCCGACTCGCGCAGGCCGGTGGACTTGATCACGTTGTCGCGGCCGATGTCGACCGAGCGGATTTGCGAGACATAGACCAACTCATGGCGCTGGAAGGGCCAAGGCATGCGCCAGTTGAAACCCGCGCCTACGGTCGATTTGTACTTACCAAACTGGGTGATCACCGCCTGCTGGCCTTCTTGCACAATGAAGAACCCGGTGCCCAGCCACACCAGCAAGGCCGCCCCCAGCACCACCCCCAGGCCCAGGTTGCGCACAAAGCCGGGCAAGCCAGGGCCGCCACCGCCAGGCGGACGGGCCCCACCACCACCGCCCTTGCCGCCAAAAATCTGGCCCAGCTTTTGGTTGAAGTCGCGCCAGAGCTCGTCCAAGTCCGGCGGTCCACCGGCCTGCTGGCCCGAAGGCCGCTGCTCGGGCGCATGCGGAGGCTGTGGCGAATGGGGCTGCTCGGGCGAAGCGCCAGAGGCGGGCTTGTCTTCGCCTCGGCCCCAGCGGGGGTCGTTCAAATTGAACATGCCCCAAAGGCGCTTGGGCCAGGCAGCCCGTCGCAGGGCAGGCAGTTGTAAATTCATGGTGTGTTCTTGTTGCTGACAACTGACATTGTGCCGAAATCCTCAAGGGGTCTTGGGTGCCTTGGCTGGATATTCCCAGGCCAGCGCACGGGCATCGTGCTCGGCGGGCGCCGCCGGCTCGGTCCGCGCCTGCACGGTGCGGGCCAGCGCCTGGCGCAGCAGGTCCAGCCCCTGGCCGGTGCGCGCGCTCACGAACACACGGGGCACCGGCTGGCCATCCACCTCGTAGCTGTCTTCGGCCGCCAGCGGCTGCCGCTCGGGCGGCAAGGCATCGGCCTTGTTGAACACCAGCAGCTGGGGCACGTCTTGCGCGCCGATCTCGGCGAGCACTTTCTGCACTTCGGCCATCTGTTCAGGGAAGTCGGGGTTGGCGGCATCGACCACATGCAGCAGCAAATCGGCCTCGGTGGCTTCCTGCAAGGTGGCCTGAAAGGCCTCGACCAGACCGTGCGGCAGGTCACGGATGAAGCCGACCGTATCGGACAAGGACACCGAGCAACCTGCTTCGCCCAGGTAGAGCTGCCGCGTGGTGGTGTCCAGCGTGGCAAACAGCTGGTCGGCGGCGTAGGCCCGCGCTTTGACCAGGGCGTTGAACAATGTGGACTTGCCCGCGTTGGTGTAGCCCACCAGCGAGATCTTGAAGGTTTGATGGCGCTCGCGTTGGCGACGCTGGGTGTTGCGCTGTTTCTTGACCTTGACCAGGCGCTCCTTGGTGCGCTTGATGGCCTCGCCGATCATGCGGCGGTCCAGCTCGATCTGGGTTTCGCCGGGTCCACCGCGCAGGCCAATGCCGCCGGTCTGACGCTCCAGGTGGGTCCAGCGGCGCACCAGGCGCGTGGAAAGGTATTGCAAGCGGGCGAGTTCGACCTGCAATTTGCCCTCGTGGCTGCGTGCACGCTGGGCAAAGATTTCAAGGATCAGCAAGGTCCGGTCGTTCACCGGCAGCCCGATGTGGCGCTCCAGGTTGCGCTGTTGCGCCGGGCTGAGCGACTGGTCAAACAGCACCTCGGTGGCGCCGTGCAGGAGCGCCAGTGCCTTGATTTCATCGGCCTTGCCGCTGCCCACAAACAGCGCCGGATCGGGCGCTCGGCGCTTGCAGCTCAGGCGCGCGACCGGCTGCAGGCCGGCCGACTCGGCCAGCAGGCCCAGTTCGACGAGTTCTTGGTCGAAATGCGGCAACCCAAAATCAACGCCGACCAAAAGGGTCGGCGTTGGGGTGAAGGCAGACGGTGTGCTCAATCGGATCGAGCAGGCCCGACTGGGCCTGCGCAGCACATCAGTTGGGCGCGGCGTCCGCGTCCTGGGAGAGGTTCACCGCGCGTCCCGGCACGATGGTGGAGATGGCGTGCTTGTAGACCATTTGCGTGACCGTGTTGCGCAGCAGCACCACGTACTGGTCAAACGACTCGATCTGCCCCTGCAGTTTGATGCCATTGACCAGGTAAATCGAGACCGGCACATGCTCGCGGCGCAGGGCGTTGAGGAAGGGGTCTTGCAGGAGTTGGCCTTTGTTGCTCACGATATTCTCCGTGTTCGGTGTTGTGAAGAAGGCCCAACCTTACCACAGCGCTACTGGCCTCAAAGGGCACTGGCCGATTGGCCGGCCTCAGCCCGGCTCTTTGTCGGCGTAGGGGTTGTGCGAGGTTTTCATCTCGATGCGCAAGGGCGTGCCGACCAGGTCGAAAGCCTTGCGAAAACGCCCCTCGAGAAAGCGCTTGTAGGCCTCGGTCACGTGCTCGAGCGAGTTGCCGTGGATGACGATGACCGGCGGGTTCATGCCGCCCTGGTGTGCGTAGCGCAGCTTGGGGCGGAACATGCCGGTCTTTTTGGGCGTCTGGAACTGCACCGACTCCAGCAGGATGCGCGTGAGCACCGGGGTGCTCATCTTGCAGGTGGCCGCTTTGTGCGCCTGTGCGATCGACGCCCACAGCGGTGCCAGGCCCTGGCGCTTTTTGGCCGAGATGAAATGCAGGTTGGCGAACTTGAGGAAAGCCAGCCGCGTCTCGATCGACCGCTGCACCAGCTGGCGCTGGTACTCGTCGACCGCGTCCCATTTGTTGACCGCCAGCACCACGGCACGGCCGCTGTCGAGCACGAAGCCCGCGATGTGGGCATCTTGTTCGGTGACCCCCTGCGTGGCGTCGATCAAGAGCAAGACCACGTTGGCGTTTTCAATGGCCTGCAAGGTCTTGACCACCGAGAACTTCTCGATGGCTTCGAACACCTTGCCCTTGCGGCGCAAACCGGCGGTGTCGATCAGCTCGAACTTTTGCCCGTTGCGCTCAAAGGGCACGCTGATCGCATCGCGGGTGGTGCCGGGCATGTCGAAGGCGACCAGCCGCTCCTCGCCCAGCCAGGTGTTGATCAGCGTGGATTTGCCCGCATTCGGGCGCCCGGCCACCGCCAGCTTGATGACCTCCGGGTCTTCCTCGACCGCCTCGTCGTCCTCGGGCAGGTTCAGGGTGTCCAGCGCCTCTTCGAGCATGCTGCGCACGCCCTGCCCGTGCGCCGCCGAGACCGGCAGCACCTCGCCCAGGCCGAGCTCGTAAAACTCGGCCAGCTGTGCGCCCTCGCGCATGCCTTCGGCCTTGTTGGCCACCAACAGGCAGGGTTTGCCGATGCGGCGCAGGTAGTTGGCGATGTCGTGGTCTTGGGCCGACAAGCCGCCCCGCGCATCGACGACGAAGATCACCACATCGGCTTCGGCCACGGCCTGCTGCGTCTGCTTGGCCATTTCCTTGTAGATGCCGCTGCTGGCGTCGGGCTCGAAGCCCCCCGTGTCGATGACGATGTATTCGCGCTGGCCCAGACGGCCCTGGCCGTAGTGGCGGTCGCGCGTGAGGCCAGCAAAATCGGCCACGATCGCATCCCGGCTCTTGGTCAGCCGGTTGAACAACGTGGATTTGCCCACATTGGGGCGGCCCACCAGGGCCAAAACGGGTTTCACGAGCGCGGGTCCCTTGTCTCAACCACCAAAGCGCCAACCCGTGACCACGCCACTGCGGTTGACCGTGACCAGGGTCTGACCGGCCACCACGGGTTTGAGGGCGATGGCCGTGCCATCGGTGGCCATGCGCTGCAGCGTCTGGCCCTTCTCGCGCGAGAGCCAGTGCAACTGGCCCTGGGCATCGCCCAGCACGAGCGTGGTCCCCCACACCGTGGGGGCGCTCAGCTGGCGAAAGCGGTACTGGTCTTCGGCCCAGACGACTTGGCCGTCCTGGCGGCTCCAGGCGCGCAGCTTGCTGTCGGACTCGACACCAAAGACCAGCTGCTCGTCGCCATCCAGGCCCTGGTGCCCCTGGGATGGCCGGGTCCACAGGGTTTGGCCGCGCACACTGTCGACACAGCCCACGGCCGTCTGGAAGGCGCGCACACACAGCACGCGGCCCTGGCGGTGCACACCGGCCACCAAATCGACCAGGCGTTCCACCTCGTTGGTGCCGCGCGAGGCGCCCACCACGACTTCCCACTGGGTCTGGCCTGTGGTCGGTTGAAGGGCTGCCAGGCGTCCGCCGTTGCCAGCCAGGAGGCTGTCGCCCACGGCCATCAGAACGCCGGCCTGTCGCAACACCAGCGGGTCGCTGGTGCGCTGTTGCCACCACAGGCGCCGACCGCTGGCCCCGTCAAAGGCCAGCACGCTGCGGTCGCCGGTCTGCACAAACACGCGCTCACCGGCCACCAGCGGCGCGGTGAAGACCTGGGCCTGCAGGCGCTGGCGCCACAACTCACGGCCCTCTTGCAACACGATCAGCTGGTTGTCGTCCGAGACCACCGCGTGACGCCGGCCATCGCTGCCCACGCCAGCGAGCAAGCGCTCAGGCAATTGGACACGCCAGAGTTCCTTGCCTGTGTCGGCATCGATCGCCGCCACCAGGCCTTGGCTCGAGGCCAGCACCACCTGAGTGCCTTGCACCGCGGCCTGCAAAGGCGTGGAGACCTCGCTCAGGCGCAGGCTCCAGGCGCGTGACACCGAGACGCTGCCCGACGAGGCCGGCAAGGGACCGGCCTGCGGTTGGCTGGGCGTGCTCGAGCAGGCGGCCAGCAGCAGGCCCAGGCCAGCGGCCACAAGCGCCATGAACCAAGGTTTTGCGTTCACGGGCGGACTCCGTTGGAAGCATCGGGCGAAACACCCAGCACCGCCAGCTTGGCTTGCAGCACACGGCGGTATTCGCTGTCGGCGTTCATGTCTTTGAGGGCCTGTTGGTAGGCGGCCACGGCCTCGGCGGGCTGGCCCTTGGCCATCAGCAAATCGCCACGCAGGTCGGCGGCCAAGGGCGCGGTCTCCGGCGCAAACCCGGCCTGCAGGGTCTTCAAAGCCTCGTCCACCGCGCCCGTGTCCCATTGCAGGGCGGCCAAGCGTGTGCGGGCGATGTCGCGCAAAGCGGGCACAGCGGCCTGCTCGGCCACCCAGGCCAGCCAGATTTTGGCTTGCGGTGCTTGGCCTTTGTCGGCCAGGCTGCGCGCCACCAGCAAGGCGGCTTGGTGGGCCTGCAGGGTGCTGCCGAACTTGTCCTTCATGTCGGCCATGCTGCGCTCGACGCGCGCCATGTCCTGGCCCATCACCGCGCGTTCGACTTCGTCGTACAGCGCAGCGGCCTTGGCCGCCTGGTTGCGCTGCCAGTAGTTCCAGCCGTTCCAGGCCGCATACGCGCCCAGCACCACGATCAAAGCCCAGGTGATGAGGTTGCCGTAGGTTTTCCAAAAATGCTTGAGCTCGTCAAGCTGTTCCTGTTCTTCGAGGTCGAGGTGCGCTGCCATAAATGTCCGGTGTGAATCAGGATGATTGTAGGGTCTGGGCCCAGGTGGGCACCGCGTCGATGCGCTCGGCGCGCTGCGCGCCTTGCCCGTCGCGCAAGGCCTT
>JBDLTR010000021.1:0-8348 GCA_039805705.1 Pseudomonadota bacterium | reverse complement strand
ATCGATCCAGCCCAGTTGCATCCCGTCGCGGGCGTGCGCTGGGGCATTGCTGCAGCCGGTGTGCGCAAGGCCAACCGCAAAGACCTGAGCGTCATGCTGCTCGACGAGGGCGCCAGCGTGGCCGGCGTGTTCACGCAGAACCGTTTTTGCGCAGCGCCCGTGCAGGTCTGCCGCGAGCATCTGCACAGTGGCCAGGCCATCCGGGCCATGGTCATCAACACTGGCAATGCCAACGCGGGCACCGGTGCGTCGGGCTTGGCCCATGCGCGCCAGACCTGCGAGGCCATGGCCGCGCAGTTGCAATGCCAGCCTGGCCAGGTGCTGCCGTTTTCCACCGGGGTGATCATGGAGCCGCTGCCCGTCGATCGCATCGTCGCCGGTCTGCCCGCAGCCATTGCCAACGCCAGCGCCGCCCACTGGGCCCAGGCGGCCGAAGGCATCATGACCACCGACACCGTGCCCAAAGCCGCCAGCGTGCAGCTGCAGATCGGCGGCCAGACGGTCAACATCACCGGCATCAGCAAAGGGGCCGGCATGATCCGCCCGAACATGGCCACCATGCTGGGCTTTTTGGCCACCGACGCGGCCATCGACCCGGCGCTGTTGCCAGCGCTCGCGCGCGAGCTGGCCGATGGCTCGTTCAACCGCATCACCATCGACGGCGACACCTCGACCAACGATTCCTTCGTCGTCGTGGCCACCCACCGGGCCGGCCATGCCCCCATCACCTCCTGGACCAGTGCCGAAGGCCAGGCGCTCAAGGCCGCGATGCTGCAAGTGGCGCAGCAGTTGGCCCACGCCATCGTGCGCGACGGTGAAGGCGCGACCAAGTTCCTGACCATTCGCGTCGAAAGCGGCCGCAGCGCCGCCGAATGCCGCCAGGTGGCCTATGCGATCGCGCATTCGCCGCTGGTCAAGACCGCCATGTACGCGAGCGATCCCAATCTGGGGCGCATCCTCGCGGCGGTGGGCTATGCGGGCATCGAAGACCTGGACCCAAGCCGGATCGAGCTGCACCTGGATGATGTGCATGTGGCCACCCAAGGGGGCCGTCATCCCGCCTACCAGGAAGAGGACGGTCAGCGTGTCATGCAACAGGCCGAAATCACCGTGCGTGTGGGCTTGGGCCGTGGCAACGCCAGTGACACCGTCTGGACCTGTGACCTCAGCCACGATTACGTCTCGATCAACGCCGACTACCGCTCATGAGCACCCCACTCGAACAGTTGCTGGACAAGGTGAGCCAGCTGGTGGACCGCATCGAAGCGGTCTTGCCCCAACCCTTGCGTGCCCCCGATTGGTCGCAAGCGGTGGCTTGGCGCTACCGCAAGCGCAGCTCGGGCCATGGCGTGCTCGAGCCGGTGCGCCATGTGGCGGCCATGGCGCTCGACGACCTCAAGGAAATCGACGATCAGAAAGAGAAGTTGCAGCGCAACATCGCGCAGTTCGTGCAAGGCCGGCCGGCCAACAACGTGCTGCTCACGGGCGCGCGCGGCACCGGCAAATCGTCGTTGATCAAAGCCTGCCTCAAGAGCTATGCGCCGCAGGGCTTGCGCCTGATCGAGGTCGACAAAGATGACCTGATCGACCTGCCCGACATCATCGAGGTGGTGGCGGGTCGCCCGGAGAAATTCATGGTCTATTGCGATGACCTGAGCTTCGAAGACGGCGAGCCCGGCTACAAGGCGCTCAAGTCCACCCTCGATGGCTCGGTGGCCGCGGCCACGCCCAATGTGCTGGTGTGTGCCACCAGCAACCGCCGTCACCTGCTGCCCGAGTACATGAGCGAGAACCTCAGCTACAAGCACACGCCCGACGGCGAGGTGCACCCGGGCGAGGGCGTTGAGGAAAAAATCTCGCTGTCCGAACGCTTCGGTCTGTGGATCAGCTTCTACCCCTTCTCGCAAGACGAGTACCTGACCATCGCCGCGCAGTGGCTGCAGGCGCTGGGTGCCACGCCCGCGCAGATCGAACAAGCGCGCCCGGCGGCCCTGCTGTGGGCGCTGGAGCGTGGTTCGCGCAGCGGCCGCGTGGCCTACCAGTTTGCGCGCGATTTCATGGGCCGCGCGGCTTGAGCATGGGCATGACCTTGGTGGCCGATGGCCAGCAAGCGCGCGAAGGAGGCCCTGAGCGCAAGGTCACCGACGTGGCCGTGGGGGTGCTGCTCCTGCCCGATGGGGCGTTCTTGCTGACCTCGCGTCCCGAAGGCAAGGTGTACGCGGGCTACTGGGAGTTTCCGGGCGGCAAGCTTGAAGCCGGCGAGACCGTCGAACAGGCCCTGCGCCGTGAGTTGCACGAAGAACTGGGCATCACCATCGGGGCTGCCGAGCTGTGGAAAACCCAAATGGTCGACTATCCCCACGCCCTGGTGCGCCTGCATTTTTGCAAGGTGCGCCAGTGGGAAGGTGCCTTGCAGATGCGTGAAGCGCAAAGTTGTGCGTGGCAGCGCCTGCCGGTGGCGGTGCAGCCGGTGTTGCCCGGCACCGTGCCGGTGCTGGCGTGGTTGGCCGAAGAGCGCGGCTTCGAGGGCGCGACCCACGGCTGATGGGGTTGGCCGTGGCTCCTCGGATCAAGTCCGAGGATGACCCAGCACTGTGCCATGGCCCGGCCACCTTGCTGTCATGGCCCAGCTGGACCGGGCCATCCATGGCTTCAATGGAGTTTGGGGTCGCCAAACGGCTCGTCGGGTGGCGTGTCCTCGGGCAGGCGAAAGCTCTCACTGGCCCAGGCGCCAAAGTCCAAGCCTTTGCAGCGGGCTGAGCAAAACGGCCGGTAAGGGTTGCGTGGGCTGTAGAGCGTGAGCGCTTCGCAGGCCGGGCAGCGCACTTTGCGCTCCGGAAAATCGGCCGCAGATTCGGGGTGCGTGCTCATGCGCACAACGTCATCTCGAACGGCACATCCGCGTGGCTGGCGATCTGTTTGCCGTCGGCTTGCTGCTGCATCATGCGGATCACCACCAGCAGGCGGTTGCAGCTGATCTCGGGTGTGATGCCCAGGCTCGGGTCGATGCGCAGGCGCAGCAGCTGGAAGGTGCGGCCTTGCGGCAAGTTCTGCTGCAGCTGGCCTTGGGTGGCCATGACTTTTTGCGTCATCCCCGATTCACGCAGCATCTGCATCAGCAAGCCGATCGCCTGTGCAGCGGGCGCAAAGGGGGCCGTCCAGCGCGCCAGGTCGGCCTGGCGTGTGGCGGGATCCAGGTGCTGCCAGGCGTGGTAGCTGGGCAGGTCAAACTCGCAGGTGCCCCCCGGAATCACAGCACGGCTGCGCACGGTCATCAGGAATTCGTTGTCGCTGAGCTCACTGCCGAGTTTGCCGGTCTGGGCATTGAGGGCCTCGAAGTGCGCATCGAGCTGCGCGATCAAGGCGTCCAGCGCTTTTTCGGAGATCGCCGGGTTGCCGCGGTAGCCGTTGTACTGTTGCTTTTGACGCTCCAGGTCCTTGAGCACATCGGCCTTGAGTTCGGGCCGCGACGCCACCTCCATGACTTCGAACAGCGTGAGCAGCGCGAAGTGGTGGTCGATCGCATCGGGGCGCGCCATCAGCACGGCCAAGCGGTCGAACATCTGCTGCAGTCGCAAATAGGTTCGGATGCGTTCGTTGAAGGGGTATTCGTACAGTATCACGGGCGATTTTCCAATCTTGGAATCATAGCCCGAAGTGCTGCGCCAGCTGCCGCACCTCGGCGCGCAGGGCTTGCAGGCTCAGCCCCTGGTTGAACAGCACGGCGTCGGCACAGGCCAGACGCTGCGCCCGGCTGGCTTGCTGCGCGATGATGCGGTCGATCTCTTCGGGGGGCAGCCCACTGCGTGCAGCCACCCGCTGGCGCTGGGTGTCGGTGTCGCAGTCGACCACCAGCACACGGTCAAGCGCGGTACGCCAGCGTGCACCGCCTTCAACCAAGAGCGGCACATCGTGCACCAGGCAACGCGCGCCGCCCGCCAGTGCCGCCTCGGCCTGTTCGCGGGTGATCTGGCCCACCAGCGGGTGGATGATGGCTTCGAGCCGTTGGCGCGCGCTGGGGTCGCTGAACACCCGGGTGCGCATGGCCTGTCGGTCCATGGCCCCGTCGGGGCCGACCATCTCGGCGCCAAACTCGGCACGGATGGCCTCGATCGCGCGGCCGCCAGAGGCGGTCAGGCCGCGCGAGATGGCATCGGCATCGATGACCACCGCGCCGAGCTCGGCAAACATGTGGGCCACGGTGCTTTTGCCGCTGCCGATGCCGCCGGTCAGCCCGATGCGCCATATGCGGGAGGAGTGCATGGGTTCAGAGGATCAAAATTTCGGGCGCCGGGAGGAACAACAAGCAAGCGCCAGCCAGCGCCAGAAAAGGGCCGAACGCGATTTGCCGATTCTCGGGCAAAAGACCACGCCACATCAGCAGCAGCGCCACCAGCAAACCGCTGACGGAGGCGATCAGCACGATCAGCAACAGGCTTTGCCAGCCGAACCAGGCGCCCAGAGCGGCCAGCAGTTTGAAGTCGCCATGGCCCATGCCTTCTTTGCCCGTGAGCAGTCGAAAGGCCCAGTAGACCGTCCAGAGGCTGAGGTAGCCGGCCACCGCGCCCGCCAGCGCGTCGGTGAGCGGCAGGCCTGTCCAGCCGCAGGCGGCAGCGATCAGGCCACCCCAGGTCAGTGGTTGGGTGAGGGCGTCGGGCAACCAGGTGGTGCGCGCGTCGATCACCGCCAAGGCCAGTAGGCCTGCGGCAAACCCGGCCCAGGCCAGTGCTGTGGGGCCCGGGCCGTGCACCGCCACGCTCCAGACGAACAGCCCGGCGGTGGCCAGCTCGACCAAGGGGTATTGCCAGGAGATGCGGTGGTGGCAATGGCGGCAACGGCCACGCAAGTGCACAAAACTCAGCAGGGGCAGATTGTCGTGCCAAGCCAGCGGATGTTGGCAAACGGGGCAGTGTGAGCCCGGCAGGGCCAGGTTGAGCGGTGCGGCTGTGCTGGGCGGTGTGTCGTCCGTCGCGGGGGCCCAGGCTTGCTCGATCATGCGCGGCAGGCGGTGGATCAGCACGTTCAGAAAGCTGCCCAGGCACAGGCCCAGCAGGGCGGCCAGGGCATAAACCAGGGCGGGGTGAGGCATGGGCTCAGAACACCTGGCCGAGGCGGAAGATCGGCAAATACATGGCGACAAGGATACCGCCGATCGCCCCACCCAGGACCACGATGATCAGCGGCTCCAGCAGGCTCGACAGTGCGCTGACACGCGCATCGAGCTCTTGCTCCATCAGTTCGGCCGCGCGCGCGAGCAGGCTGTCCAAGGTGCCGGTCTCTTCGCCGGTGGCGCACAGCTGCACCAGCATGTCGGGGAAGCGGCCGGTGTGGCCCATGCCTTCACTGAGGCGCCCGCCTTGCGACACGCGCCGCTGCAAGTGCTCGGACACGCGGGTGTAAACCGGATGGGCGCAAGCCTGCCCGGCGGTGGGCAGGGCTTCGACCAGCGGCACACCCGCGCCCAGCAGGGCCGACAGGGTGTGCGCCCAGCGCGCCACCACGGCGCTGCGCAGCAGATCCCCCAGCCAGGGCAGGGCCAGCAGGCGCCTGTGCCAGCGGCCTTGCCACTGTGGATCGCGCGATCGGCGGTGGCCCCATGTCGCCAGAACCACCATCACCACACCGAGCCACAGCGCATGGGTTTGCAGCCCTCGGCTGAGGGTCAGCACAAGCTGGGTGCTCCAGGGCAGCTCGGCGCCAAAGGCGCGAAACACGTCCTCGAACACCGGCACCACCTGCAGCAAGATCAGCACCAAGACCGTCAGCGCGATGACGATGACGACGCTGGGGTAAGCCAGTGCTGCGCGCACGCGGGCACGCAGGGCATCGTTCTTTTCAAGGGTGTGCGCCAGGCGCTCCATCAGGGTGTCCAGAATGCCCGCAGCTTCACCCGCCTGCACCATGCTCACATACAGCGTGCTGAAGCGTTGGGGGTGCTTGGCGAGTGCTTGAGACAGCGCCAAGCCCGCTTCGACATCCTGCCGCAACGCTTGCATCAGCTGGGCCAAGGCGGGGGTGGGTGCACTGCGTTCGAGCATGTGCAAGGCGGGCGCCAGGCTCACACCCGCGCGCAGCAGGGCGGCCCATTGCCGCGTCAGGGCGCTGAGCTGGCGCGGGTGCACACGCTCGGGACGCGGCCACCACAGGCGCTGCAGCGACTGCACCTGCAGCCCTTGCCGGCGCAGCAGGGCACGGGCCAAGTCGCCATCGCTGGCGGAGACCGTGCCTTGCCGTGGCTGGCCTTGTGCATCCAGGCCGCGCCAGGCGTAGGTAGGGGTGTGGCGCTTCATGCCTGGTCCCGTGTCGCGGCCAGCACTTCATCGAGCGAGGTCTCACCCGCCCAGACTTTGCGCAAACCGGCTTGGCGCAGGCCGCGCACTCCCTCCCGCAGGGCCTGTCGGCTCAGTGCGAGGCCATTCGCGTCTTGCAAGATCAGCTCTTGCATCGCCATGCCCACGGGCATCACCTGAAAAATGCCGGTGCGGCCCTTGAAGCCTTTGTGGCATTGCGCGCAGCCGGTCGCTTGGAAGACCGTGGGCGCGTGCTCGGGTGGACTGGCCGCGTCTATCCAACCCGCTTGTTTCCACACCTCTGGCGGCAGCGTGGTGGCGCTGCGGCAATGCGGGCAAAGCTTGCGCACCAGGCGCTGTGCCGTCACCAGCGACACGCTGGCGGCCAGGTTGTAGGGGGCGATGCCCATGTTGCGCAGACGCACCAGGGTCGAAGGGGCGTCGTTGGTGTGCAGGGTAGACAGCACCAGGTGGCCGGTTTGTGCGGCCTGGATGGCGATCTGAGCGGTCTCAAGATCGCGGATTTCGCCGACCATCAGGATGTCCGGGTCCTGCCGCAAGAACGCCCGCAAGGCCACGGCAAAACTCAAGCCTGGCTTGTCCTGCACATTGACCTGGTTCACCCCCGGCATCTGGATCTCGCAAGGGTCTTCGACGGTGGCGATGTTGACCTCGGGGGTGTTGAGCAGGTTCAAACAGGCGTAAAGCGACTGTGTTTTGCCCGAGCCCGTGGGCCCGGTCACCAGCACCATGCCGTGCGGGCGCCGCACCGCTTGCAGCAGACGTGCCAGATCGTCTTGCTCATAGCCCAGGCTGGCCAAATCGAGCTGCGACGCACGTGCATCGAGCACGCGCACCACCACTTTTTCACCAAACAGGGTGGGCAGGGTGCTCACGCGCAGATCGAGTTCGCGCCCATCGCGCAGTTTGAACTGGATGCGCCCGTCTTGGGGCAGGCGTTTTTCGGCCACATCCAGACGTGCCAGGACCTTCAGGCGCGCGGGCAAACGTTCGCGAAAAGCTGGCGGCACGTGCTCCATCTCGCGCAGCTCGCCATCGATGCGCAGACGCACACGGCAATGCTGCTCGTAAGGCTCGAAATGCAGGTCAGAGGCTTGCAGCGCCACCGCCTGCTCCAGCCACTGCTGCACATAGACCACCACCGGCGCATCGTCGGCTTGCCCGGTGCGGGCGTAGGAAATAGGCGAATCGGCCATGGGCGTGAAAATGGATACCAAGGTATCCATGATCGGTGTCGGCCGTCGGTTTGTAAATCCACCCTTTGACGCAACGCCCCTGGTGCCTGGCCATGCGTCACCAACCGGATACCCCGATGCTTCAAATGGCTGTATCTTGCGCCGCTCGCTGTGCACCGCATCCACGGTGTACGCTTCGAACGATCAACAACAGAAGGAGACAGACCCATGATCGCTTCCAAAAAACTGCGCAGTGTCGCCCTGCTCGTGGCCGCGCTGTGCGCACAGCCTGCGCTGATGGCCCAGCAAGGCAAGCTCTCGGGCGATTCCGTCAAGATCGGTGTGCTCACCGATTTCTCGGGCGTTTACAGCGATTACGGCGGTCAGGGTGCCCTGGTCGCTGCCCGCCTGGCGGTGCAGGACTTTGGCGGCAAGATGTTCGGCAAGCCGATCGAGGTGGTGAACGCCGACCACCAGAACAAACCCGACATCGCCAAAGGCATCGGCCTGCGCTGGTTTGACCGCGAAGACGTCGACATCTCGGTCGAAAACCTCAACTCTTCTGTGGCCCTGGCC
Organism: Pseudomonadota bacterium; assembly: GCA_039805705.1. GTDB lineage: Bacteria > Pseudomonadota > Gammaproteobacteria > Burkholderiales > Burkholderiaceae_C > Limnohabitans_A. Next base: position 286 of record JBDLTR010000021.1, on the reverse strand, counting down.
ATCCAGGCCCTGGGCAAGGAAAAGAACAAGATCACCATCACCACGGGCGCTGCGACCGCACGCCTGACCAACGAAGACTGCTCGCCCGGCACCGGCATCCACTACCTGATGGACACGATCGCACTGAGCAAGGTGGTCGGCAAAGCCATCGTCCGGGACGGCGGGGATTCCTGGTTCTTCCTGACGGCCGACTACGCTTTTGGCCATTCGCTCGAAAAAGACACGGGCGATGTGGTCAAGCAATCGGGCGGTACGGTCAAAGGTGCGGTGCGTCACCCGCTGGCCA
>JBDLTR010000020.1:0-4052 GCA_039805705.1 Pseudomonadota bacterium | reverse complement strand
CAGCCGGTGATGAGCTTTGGGGTGATGGGCGCCAACATGCAGCCGCAAGGCCATGTGCAAACCCTGGTGCGCATGCTCGACCACGGCCAGCAGCCGCAGGCGGCCTGCGACGCGCCGCGCTGGCGCTTCAATGCCGGCTTGGGTCTCAACGTCGAGTCGGCGATGGACCCACAACTGGTGCAAGGCCTGCAGGGGCTGGGCCACCAGCTCGAGGTGATCGACGACCCTTACCAGGATTTCGGCGCGGGCCAGTTCATCTGGCGCATGGGCGATCCCGCCGTGCAGGGCTATGTGGCCGCCAGCGATCCGCGCCGCGACGGCCAGGCGGTGGGCTTTTGAGGGCGGTGGCGCGTCCGCCGCACTGGCGCAGCGGCCTGCTGCTGGCGGCCGGCGGCTCGATCGCGTTTTCGGGCAAAGCCATCATCGTCAAGCTGGCCTACCGCCATGGCGTCGATGCGGTCACTTTGCTGATGTACCGCATGCTGTTCGCCTTGCCGATGTTCGTGGCCATGGCCTGGTGGTCGGGTCGTGGCCAGGCGCGCCTGAAGGGGCGCGATGTGCTGGGCATCGTCGGCTTGGGGCTGAGCGGTTACTACCTCGCGTCCTACCTGGATTTCTGGGGGCTGGAGTACGTCAGCGCCTCGCTCGAGCGCCTGATCCTCTACCTCAACCCCACCCTGGTGCTCTTGCTGGGGTGGTTGCTGTACGGCAAAAAAATAGGACGCCGCCAGGGCGTGGGCATGGCGATCAGCTACGCCGGCGTGCTTCTGGTGTTTGGCCACGAAGCCTCGCTGGCGGGCCCGCACGCGGCTTGGGGCGCATTGCTGATCCTGCTCAGTGCCATCAGCTACGCGCTCTACCTGAGCTACAGCGGCCAGCTGGTGCAGCGCCTGGGGTCGCTGCGCCTGGCCGGCTGGGCGACCTCGGTGGCCTGCCTGCTGTGCATCGCGCAATTTGCCCTGCTGCGGCCGCTGTCGGCGGCCCAGGTGGCCGAGCCGGTGATCTGGCTGTCCTTGCTCAACGCCGTGGCGTGCACAGCGGTGCCGGTGCTGCTGGTGATGATGGCGATCGAGCGCATCGGCCCGGGCCTGACGGCGCAGACGGGCATGATCGGACCCATGTCGACCTTGACAATGGGCGTTTTCATCTTGGGCGAACCGTTCAACCTCTGGATCGTCGTGGGCACGGTGCTGGTGCTGGCGGGCGTGTTCTGGGTCACGCGGGTGCCCAAGCTCAACTGAGGAGAAGACCATGGATTTGGGCATTGCAGGACAGTGGGCGCTGGTGGGTGGCGCCAGCAAAGGTTTGGGTTGGGGCTGCGCGCGCGCACTGGCTCTCGAAGGTGTGAACGTGGTCATGGTGGCGCGCGGCGCCGAAGCGCTGCAGGCCAGCGTGGCGCGCCTGCGCGAAGAAACCCAGGGCCGCGTGCAGCTGATCGGCGTCGCCGCCGACATCACCACGCCCGCCGGCCGCGAGGCGGTGTGGAGTGTGGCCGGTGGCCCCGGCAAGGACTACGGCATTGTTGTCACCAATGCCGGCGGCCCGCCGACCGGCGACTTCCGCGACTGGGACCGCGAGGCCTGGATCAACGCGGTGGACGCCAACATGCTCACGCCGATCGAGCTCATCAAGGCCACGGTGGATGGCATGGCCGCGCGCGGTTTTGGCCGCATCGTCAACATCACCTCCAGCGCGGTCAAAGCGCCGATCGACATCCTGGGCTTGTCCAACGGCGCGCGCAGCGGCCTCACGGGTTTCGTGGCGGGCGTGGCGCGCAGCGGCATCGCGGCCCAGGGCGTGACGATCAACAACATCCTGCCAGGCAAATTCGACACCGACCGCATCGCCACCACGCACCGCGCGGCGGCCAGCAAAACCGGCAAGACGGTTGAGGAGATTCGGCGCGCGCAGCAGGCGCAGATCCCTGCCGGCCGCTTTGGTACCGCCGAAGAATTTGGCGCCATCTGCGCCTTTCTGTGCAGCCGCCAGGCGGGCTACATCACGGGCCAAAACATCCTGCCCGATGGCGGGCTCTACCCGGGCACCTACTGAGCCTCAGGGGCGCGACGACACCCAGATGCCCGCCACGATGAAGGCAAAAGCCAGCGCGTGGTAGGGCTGGGGCAGCTCGCCCAGGAAGACGGCCGACAAGAGCGCCGCAAACACCGGCGTGAGGTTGGCGAAAAAGCCTGCCATCGCCGGCCCGGCCTGCTGGATGCCCAGGCCCCAGCAGCGGTAGGCCAGTACAGCAGGGCCGACGGCCACAAAGGCCAGCGTGGCCAAGAGCGTGCCGTTCCAATGGATGTGCGCGTCGGTCAGTCCCCACTCCAGGGCGGTGGACAGCCCAGACCAGCCCAGGCCGAACACCACCTGGGCCATCAAGAAGGCGGCCCAGTCTTGGCGGATCGCTTCGGGCTCCGCGCGGCGGATCAGCAGCCAGCTGTACCAGGACCAGCTGGCCGTGGCCAGCAAAATGAACAGGTCGCCCACCACCAGCCGCACCGCCATCAGCTGCGCCCAGTCGCCGCGCGAGAGCACCACCAGCACGCCCGTGATCGACAGCAAGGCCCCCAGCAGTTGCGCGCGCCGCACGGGGGCATGGAAAAACAGCGCGCCCAGTGCCAGCGTCCAGAACGGGCCACTGGCCGCGACCAGGGTCACGTTCATCGGGGTGGAGGTTTGCAGGGCCAGGTATTGCAGCGCGTTGTAGGCGCCCACGCCCAGCAGGCCCAGCAAGGCAAAGCGCCGCCAATGGGCCCACAGGCCCGAGCCGCGGCGCAGCACCCAGGCGGCCCAGGGCAGCAGGATGCAGAAGGCCAGCACCCAGCGCATGAAATTGAGCGTGATCGGCGGCACCAGCGGGCTGACCAGGCGGCCCAGCACCGCGTTGCCAGCCCACAGCAAAGGGGGCACCGTCAGCAGCAGCGCGGTGACGGGGGAGAGCTTGTTCGACATGGGGCGACACTGTAGCCCAAGCCCTGGGCGCCGCGGTCTCTGGGGCGTCATGACGTCACCTCGGTGTCGGGCAAAGCGGCCGCAATCGTGGCACAGTCACGGCTTTGCCAAGATCGGCCCTTGTCCAGGAGAACCCATGAGCCTTGCCGTCCAAATCGATCAAAACGGTGGTCCCGAAGTGATGAAGCTCGTCGACGTGCAGGTCGGCGAACCCGGCCCCGGTGAGGTCCGCATCCGCCACAAGGCCATCGGCCTGAACTTCATCGACGTCTACCAGCGCAGCGGCCTGTACCAGCTGCCCATGCCGCTCAAGCTGGGCATGGAAGCCTCGGGCGTGATCGAAGCCGTGGGCGAGGGCGTCACCCACCTCAAAGTGGGCGACCGCGCCGCTTATGCCAGCCAGCCCCCCGGCAGCTACTGCGAAGTCCGCGTGATGCCCGCCAAGTGTGTCTGCAAGCTGCCCGATGCGATCTCCTTCGAAACCGGCGCGGCCATGATGCTCAAGGGCCTGACCGCACAGTACCTGCTGCGCCGCACCCTGCCGGTCGAAGGCCTGGAAAAAGGCGACTTTGTGCTGTTCCACGCCGCGGCGGGCGGTGTGGGCCTGATCGCTTGCCAGTGGGCCAAGGCCCTGGGCCTGCGCCTGATCGGCACCGCCGGCAGCGACGCCAAATGCCAGCTGGCCAAAGACAACGGCGCCGAGTTCTGCATCAACTACAGCAGCGAGGACTTCGCGGCCAAGGTCAAGGAGATCACCGGTGGCCAGGGCGTGAAGGTGGTCTACGACTCGGTCGGCAAGGACACCTGGGACAAGTCGCTCGATTGCCTGCGGCCCTTTGGTCTGATGGCCAGCTTCGGCAACGCTTCGGGTGCGGTGGCGCCGTTCGCGCCAGGCATCCTGGGCAACAAAGGCTCGATTTATGTGACGCGCCAGACCCTGTTCAGCCACATCACCACACGCGAACGCACCCAGGCCATGGCCGATGAGCTGTTCGAGGTGGTGCTCTCGGGCAAGGTCAAAATCCACATCGACCAGACCTTCCCGCTGGCGCAGGTGCAAGACGCGCACCGCGCGCTCGAAGCGCGCAAGACCACCG
>JBDLTR010000019.1:0-9607 GCA_039805705.1 Pseudomonadota bacterium | reverse complement strand
TCGTGCGCCTTGGCCTGCGCCAACAAGGGCTGCACCTTGCGCCGCCCTGCGGCCGTCAGGCTCACCAGGCTTTGGCGTTTGTCGTGCGCGGCATCGCGGCGCTGGACCCAGCCGGTGTCTTGCATGCGGCCCACCAGCTTGGTCACTGTGGGTTGCTTGGCCAGCACGGTGTCAGCCAGTTCGCTGATGCTCAGGCTGTCTTTGCCCGAGAGGCTGGCCATGACGCGCCACTCCAAGAGCGACAGGCCGCTGGCCTCGACCACCGCGTGGAATTCGCTCGAAATGCGTTGGCTTGCGCGCGCCAGCAGATAGGCCAGGTAGTCGTCGACAAAGCCGCTGGCACCCATGGTCCAGTCAGGGCTTCAGCTGACGCGTGGTGGCGAACTGCCCTGCCTGAAACACCAAGGGTTCGCCACCTTCGGCAAAGCCGCAGCGCTCGACCTCGCCGACAAAAATCACGTGGTCGCCTTCTTCGTAACGGCTGCGGTTGTGGCATTCGAACCACGCCAGTGCGCCGTCCAGGATCGGCAGGCCGCTTTGGCCCAGGCGGTAGCCCACACCGGCAAAGCGGTCACCCTGGCCGTTGGCAAAGCGTTGGCACAGTTCAAGCTGGTCGGCGGCCAGCACATTGATCACGTAGTGCGTGCCCGCGTGGAACAGCGGCAGGCTGCCCGCATGCAGGCCCAGGCTCCAGAGCACCAAGGGCGGCGAGAGCGAAACCGAATTGAAAGAGCTGGCCGTCAAGCCCACAAAGTGGCTGCTCACAGGCTCGCCTTTTTGGCCGCCCGGCGCCAGCGTGGTCACCACCGTCACACCGGTGGCAAAGCGCGAGAGCGCCTGGCGGAAATGCGGCGGCTCGAAATCCGGGCTGAGGGCGCGGACATCGGCAGGGGGGTGGGCGGGGCGCGGCGATCGCATGGGGGTCATTATGGATGATTTTCCATGAAATTTCATATAACATGTTTCGACCCGAGGCCACGGCCTGACGGGCCCAAGGAGACACGCATGCTGGTGGAACGCATCGAACACAAATGGATCGCGGCTTTTGTCCGCACCTTCACACTCTGCAACGTACAGCCCGGTGAAGTGGCGGTGATTCTCGCGGAAACCCAATCCCGGCGTGTGCTGGTGGACTTGGCCCGCCTGGCGCTTGAAAGCCTGGGCGCCAAGGTGTTCGAGATGACCTTGACCTCGCCCACGCTCACCGCCCCCGCGCCGGTGCGCTCCACCGGCGCGAGCGACGCGATCGGCCAGCTCGGCCCAGTGGTGGCCGCGCTGGCGCGCGCCCACTTCATCGTCGACTGCACCGTCGAAGGCCTGCTGCACGCGCCTGAACTGCCGGCCATCCTGCAAGGGGCAGACGGGCAGCGCCCGCGCCTGCTGATGGTGTCGAACGAGCACCCCGAAATTTTGGAGCGCACCGTGCCCGACCCGGCGCTCGAAGGCGTGGTGCGCAGCGCCATGAAAAAGCTCAAAGGCACGCAGCAGATGCACGTCACATCGGCCGCCGGCACCGACCTGCGCGTTCAGCTCACCCAAGCCGTGGTTGGTGGCGTCTGGGGCTTTTGCCCCAAACCGGGCATGGTCTCGCACTGGCCGGCGGGCCTGGCGCTTGCCTTTCCGGCCGCGGGCAGTGTGAACGGCACGCTGGTCATGGCCCCGGGTGATGTGAACCTGACCTTCAAACGCTACCTCGAAAGCCGGGTGGCGCTGCAGATTGAAAACGACGGCGTGGTCGCCATCGAAGGCAGCGGCGTCGACGCCGACATGATGCGCGGCTACTGGAAAGCCTGGGAAGACGCCGAAGGCCACCGCGCCTGCTACGCCGTCTCGCACGTGGGCTTTGGCCTGAACCCGGCCGCGCGCTGGGACGCCATGACCTTCTACGACAAGCGCGACTGCAACGGCACCGAGCTGCGCGCGTTTGCGGGCAACTTCCTCTACTCCACCGGCGCCAATGAGGTCGCGGGCCGCCACACCCTGGGCCACTTCGATTTGCCCATGCGCGCTTGCACCGTGCAGCTCGACGGCAGCGCTGTGGTCAACGCCGGCCAACTCGTGGCCGAAGCCCTGGCATGAGCAACATTCCCAAGGACATCACCCTGGGCACGCCCAGCGCCGGCGTGCCGCTCGTACTCTTGCACGGCATTGGTGGCCGCGCCAGCGGCTGGGCGCCGGTGCAGCAAGCGCTGGCCGACGCGGGCCAAGCCAGCCTGGCCTGGGACATGCCCGGCTACGGCGAGAGCCCCACGGTCAAGCCCTACAACTTCGACGGGCTGGCCGACGCGCTGGCGCGTTTGCTGGATGCCCACAAGCTGGACAAGGCCGTGCTCGTGGGCCACAGCCTGGGCGGCATGGTGGCGCTGCAAATGTGGGCCCGCCACCCACAGCGCGTGGCCGGCCTGGTGCTGGTGGCCAGCAGCCCGGCCTTTGGCCACGGCAGCGGCGATTTTCAAAAAACGTTTGTCGCGCAGCGCCTGGCGCCGCTCGAAGCCGGCCGCAGCATGCACGACGTGGCGGCGGGCCTGATCCCCACCATGGTGGCGCCGGGCTACAGCGGCCCAGGCCAGGCGTTGGCACTGGCCTGCATGGGCTCGATCACGCCCCCCGCCTACAAGGCCGCGCTGCAAGCGCTGGTGCAGTTCGAGCAGCGCGCTGCGCTGCCCACCATCACCGTGCCCACGCTGTGCCTGGCGGGCGAGCACGACCGCACCGCCGCACCCAGCGTGGTGCAGCGCATGGCCGAAAAAATTCCGAACGCCCAGTACCAGTGCCTCGGCGGTGTGGGCCATTTGCTGACCCTGGAGCAACCCGAGCGCTTTGCCCAGGCCTTGCTGCCCTTTTTGCGGAGATTTGGATGAACGACAAAACCATGCCCATCTGTGGCGACGACTACCCGCTGAGCGACAAGCAGCAAAAACTGATGGCGCTGGCGCGCCAGCTCGGGCGTGAGAAATTCGCCGCCCGCGCGCCGCAGCTCGACCGCGACGCCCAATTCCCGTTTGCCAACTACGACGACATGCGCGATGCGGGCCTCTTGGGCCTGTGCGTGCCCGAGGCGCATGGCGGCCACGGCGCCGACTACGCGACCTACGCCCTCGTCTCGGCCGAGATCGGCCGTTACTGCGGCGCCACCGCGCTCACCTTCAACATGCACGTGTGCACCATGCTCTGGAGCGGCCTGCTGTCCGAAGACCTGGAGATGACGCCCGAGCAACGCGCCCAGCACCGCGAGCACCAGAAGGTGCACTTCGCGCGTGTGGTCAAAGACGGTGCGATCTACGCCCAACCGTTCTCCGAAGGCGGCGCCGCTGCGGCGGGCGCACAGCCCTTTGGCACCACGGCCGTGAAGGTCGAAGGGGGCTGGAAGGTCAACGGCAAAAAGATCTTCGCTTCGCTCTCGGACGCGGCCGACTTCTTTGGCGTGCTGTGCACCGAAAAGAAAGAGGGCGCCGACCTCTCGCGCCGCGACACGCTGTACCTGGCCGTGCCGCGCACCGCGCCGGGCCTCACGGTCGAAGGTGACTGGGACCCGCTGGGCATGCGCGCCACCGTCTCGCGCAACCTGGTGTTCAAGGACGTGTTCGTGCCCGACGACGCGGCGCTCATGCCGCAAGGCCTGTATTTCCAGGCCGCCAGCCGCTGGCCCCACATGTTCATGACGCTCGCACCCACCTACATGGGCATCGCGCAAGCGGCTTATGACTTCACCGTGGCCTATTTGCGCGGCGAGATCCCGGGCACAGGCCCGGTCAAGCGCCGCCAGTTCGCGACCAAGCAGATCGCGGTGGCCGAGATGTTCATCAAGCTCGAACAAACGCGCAACCTCTTCCTGCGCGCGATCGAAGACGCCAAGGTGGACCCGAGCAAATCCACCCGCCTGCGCGCCTACGCGGCGCAATACACCATCATGGAAAACGCGCAAGACCTGGCGCGCCTGGCGATCCGCACCTGCGGCGGCCAATCGATGCTCAAGAGCCTGCCGCTCGAGCGCCTGTACCGCGACGCGCGCTGCGGCGCCCTCATGCTGCCCTGGACGGCCGAGCTGTGCATGGACCGCATCGGCCGCGAAGCGCTGTACGAACCCGGCGAAACCGACTGATGCACGGCGACGAGAGCAGCCTGATCGCGGCGCGCTTTGCGCAGCTCGCGCACACGCAGGGCACGCAGCCCGCCATGACCTTCCGGGGCGATGAGCGCCAACCGGACCACACCTTCGCCTACGACTTTGGCAAGTTCTGGCGACGCGTCGAACGCGTGACCGCGCACCTGCAAGCGAACTGGGGCATCACGCCCGGCGACCGCGTGGCCTGGCTGGGCTTCAACCACGAGCTGCAACTGGTGGCGCTGGTGGCCTGCGCGCGCCTGGGCGCGATCCTGGCGCCGCTGAACTTTCGCCTGGCGGTGCCCGAGCTGCAGCAGGTCATCGACGACGCCCAGCCGCGCCTGCTGGTGCACGACAGCGCGCACGCCGAGGTGGCGCAAGCCTTGCGCAGCGAGGGCCTGCGGCACACCCACCTGGACGCGTTGATCGCCACCGCGGCACCGCGCGGTTTGGCACGGCCCACCGTGCACAGCGACGATGCGCTGCTGCTGGTCTACACCTCGGGCACCACCGGCCAACCCAAGGGGGCGCTGCACACGCAGGCCGCGCTGCTGGCCAACGCGCGTGCCAGTGCGTGGGCCCACGACTTTCGCCACGGGGGCCCGGACAAGGCCTCCCCCCGCGACAAGGTGCTGTCGACCTTGCCCATGTTCCATGTGGGCGGTCTGTGCATCCAGACCCTGCCGGCGCTGCTGTCCGGCATCGAGGTGGTGCTGCACCCGCGCTTTGACGCGAGCGCCTGGCTCGATGAAATGGCCACCAGCCGCCCCACGCTGACGCTGCTGGTGCCGGCCACCATGCGCGCCGTGTTCGAACACCCGCGCTGGGCCGAGACCTCGCTGGCCTGCGTGCGCGGCATCATGGCCGGCTCGTCCACCGTGCCCCTGAGCTACATCGACACCCTGCATGCGCGCGGTGTGCCCGTGGGCCAGATCTACGGCACCACCGAAACCGGGCCGGTCTCGATCGTGCTGCGCTTGCCGCAAGCGCAGGCGCACGTGGGCGCGGCGGGCTGGCCCCAGCCCGAGGCCCAGGTCAAGCTGATCGACACCCAAGGCCGCGAAGTGGCCACCGGTGAAACCGGCGAGGTCTGCATCCGCGCGGCCAACCTGATGCGCGGTTATTGGCAAGGCGATGGCCCGCGCTCGGTCGCGGCGGGTCTGGGCCTGCAAGACGGCTGGTTCCACACCGGCGACCTGGGCCAACGCGCCGAAAACGGCTGCATCACCATCGTCGGGCGCAGCAAAGACATGGTCATCTCGGGCGGTGAAAACATCTACCCGGCCGAGATCGAGAACCAGCTGGTGACCCTGCCGGGCGTGGGCGAGTGCGCGGTGGTGGGCCTGCCCGACGCGCGCTGGGGCGAGGTGCCGGTGGCCGCCATCGTGCGCAGCGCTGACGCCACCGGCCAGGCGCTCAGCGCCGAGGCCGTGCTGGCCCATCTGCAAGCGCGCATCGCCCGCTTCAAGCTGCCGCGCCGCGTGGTGTTTGTGGACAGCTTGCCCAAGAGCGCGCTGGGCAAGGTGCAAAAGCCGGCTTTGCAAGCGGCACTGCTCCGAACAAACCCTTAAACACGCGCCCGCGTGACAGCGGGGCGGTGTGGGGCTGGCATCATGCGCCGATCACACCCACCGGAGAACGACATGCCCGCAAACACCCGCCGTCACCTGCTGACCTTGGCCCTGTGCGTCCTGGGCCTGGGCAGCGCACACGCCCAAAGTGCCTGGCCCAACAAGCCCGTCAAGATCGTGGTGCCCTTCACCCCGGGCGGCACCACCGACATCCTGGCGCGCGCGGTCGCGCCCGATTTGTCCAAGGCCTTTGGCCAGCAGTTCGTCATCGAAAACAAGGGCGGAGCCGGTGGCAACCTGGGCGCCGAGCAGGTGGCCAAATCGCCCGGTGACGGTTACACCCTGCTGATGGGCACGGTGGGCACGCACGGCATCAACCGCGCGCTGTACGCCAAGCTGCCTTACGACCCCTTCAAAGATTTCGTGCCGGTGACCCTGGTCGCCGCCGTGCCCAATGTGATGGTGGTCAACACCGACTTCGCGACTACGCACAAGATCAACAACGTCAAAGACTTCATCCAGTACGCCAAGGCCAACCCGGGCAAGCTCAACATGGCCTCGAGCGGCAACGGCACCTCGATCCACCTGGCCGGCGAGCTCTTCAAGAGCATGACCGGCACCTTCATGACGCACATCCCCTACCGGGGTTCGGGCCCGGCGCTGCTGGACCTGGCCGCCGGCAACATGCAGGTGATGTTCGACAACCTGCCCTCGGCCATGCAGCTGATCAAGGCCGGCAAGATCAAGGCGCTGGCGGTGACCAGCAGCCAGCGATCGGCCGCCTTGCCCGACACCCCCACGGTCGAAGAGGCGGGCAACCTCAAGGGCTTTGAAGCGAGCAGCTGGTTCGGTTTGCTGGCGCCGGCCGGCACGCCGCCCGATGTGGTCAACCGCATCCAGCAGGAAGTGGCCAAGTCGCTGGCCACGCCAGCCCTCAAAGAGCGTCTGGCCGCGCTGGGCGCCATCCCCAGTGGCAACACCCCGGCCCAATTTGCCAGTCTGATCGAGGCCGAGCACAAGAAGTGGGCTGAGGTCGTGAAGGCCTCGGGCGCCAAGGTCGATTGATGCCCTGGTTCGAGGGCTTCACGCGCGAGACCCGCCACATCCAGGGCTTGCCCGTCACCTTCCGCCGCTCGGCGGATGGGTCGAACGACAAGCCTGTGCTGGTGCTGCTGCACGGCTTTCCGCAGACGCATGTGATGTGGCAGCGCGTGGCACAGCGGCTCAAAGACCGCTACCGCATCGTCATGCCCGACCTGCGCGGCTATGGCGATTCCTCGCACGAGGTGGGTGACGCCGAGCACGCCCATCACAGCAAGCGGGCCATGGCCCAAGAGCTCATCGACTTGCTCGATGCGCTCGGCGTTCAGGAATTCTTTTTAGCTGGCCATGACCGCGGTGGCCGCGTGGCGCACCGCCTGGCCCTGGACCACCCGGCGCGCGTGAAGAAGCTGTGCGTGATCGACATCGCGCCGACGCTGGACATGTACGAAGCGACGGATTTCAACTTCGCCCGCGCCTACTACCACTGGTTCCACCTGGTGCTGCCCGCGCCCTTGCCCGAGCAGATGATCGGCGGATGTGCCCAGGCCTACCTGCACGCCAAGCTGGGCGGCTGGGGCAGCCAGGGCATGGACTTCATCGAGCCCGAGGCCCTGGCCGAGTACGAACGCTGTTTTTGCAACCCGGCGCCCAACGCGCGCGGCCTGCCTGCGGCGATCCACAGCGCCTGCGAGGATTACCGCGCGAGCGCCGGCATCGACCTTGAGCACGACCGCGCCAGCCGCGTACAAGGCCAGAAAATCGCCTGCGACACCCTGGTGCTCTGGGGCGATCGCGGTGTGGTCCACCGGCTGTTCCAGCCCCTGGCGCTGTGGCAAGCGCAGTGCGCAGGCCAGGTCTCTGGTCAGGCCATGCCCTCGGGGCACTTCATCCCCGAAGAGCTGCCCGAGCTGACCGCGCAGGCCCTGGCCGATTTCATGCGCTGAAAGCGCAGGCTCAGTCCAGGCTGGCGCCCGAGTCGCGCACCACCTTGCCCCACTTGAGGCTTTCGGCCTGGATGAAGGCGGCGAATTGCTCGGCCTTCTCCGGGTGCGGATCACCGCCTTGTTCGATGATTTTTTTCTTCACCTCGGCCTGGCCCAGCACCTTGACGATGGCGCCGTTCAAACGGCCGAGCACCGGCGCCGGTGTGGCCGCAGGTGCAAACAAGCCGAACCAGGACGTGGCTTCGTAGCCGGGCACGCCCGATTCGGCGATGGTCGGCACCTGGGGCAGCTGCTCGGAGCGCTTGCTGGTGGTCACCGCCAGCGCGCGCAGCTTGCCGGCGCGGATGTGCGAAATGGCCGAAGGCAGGTTGTCGAACATGATGTCCACCTGGTTGGCCAGCAGGTCGTTGACGGCGGGTGCGCTGCCTTTGTAGGGGATGTGGACCATGCCGACCTTGGTCATGGACTCGAACAGTTCGCCCGACAGGTGGATGGAGCTGCCGCTGCCCGACGAGGCGTAATTGACCTTGCCCGGATGTGCCTTGGCGTAAGCGATCAGCTCGGTCACGCTCTTGTAGGGCTGCGCGGGGTGAGACACCAGCACATTGGGCACGTTGGCCACGCGGGTCAGCGGTGCGAAGTCCTTGATCGGGTCGTACGGCAGCTTTTTGTAGAGGCTGGCGTTGATGGCGTGCGTGCCCACCGTGCCCATGAACAGGGTGTGGCCGTCGGCCGGGGCTTTGGCGGCCACGGCCGCGCCAATGTTGCCGCCCGCACCAGCGCGGTTGTCCACCACCACCGGCTGGCCCAGCTCCGTGCTCAAGGCCTGGCCGACGATGCGCGCCAGGATGTCGGTGGTGCCGCCCGCCGAGAAAGGCACGACGATGGTGATCGGCTTGGAAGGAAAGGCTTGCGCCCAGGCGGCGCTGCCCAGCGACAAGCCCAAGGCGGCCAGGCCAGCGCCAGCCAGCGTCTGTGCGATCCAGGTGCGGCGCGAGGCCGAGGGGGAGAAACGTGTTGGCATGAGGAATCCTTTCAAAAGGGAAAGCGAAAAATATTCAGACGGGCGCGACGCCCAGCGTGGTGCCACCGCACACATAGAGCACCTGGCCGGTGACGAAACCGTTGTCGGGCGAGAGGAAAAACAGCGCGGCGCGCGCCACGTCCTCGGGTGTGCCCATGCGCTTGACGACGATGCTGTCGAGGATGCGCTGGGTTTGCGGCGCGCCTTCGGGGTTGCTGCGGCGAAACAGTTCGGTCGCGATCGGGCCCGGGGCGATGGCGTTGACGGTGATGCCGTCGCCGCCCAGCTCCATGGCCAGGGTGCGCGTCATGCCGATCAGCCCGGCCTTGGTGGCCGAATAGACCACGCGCTCGGGCTTGCCCAGCGCGGCGCGCGAGGCCATGTTGACGATGCGCCCGTGCCCGCAGGCGCGCAGCGAGGGCAAGAAGGTCTGGGTCAGCACCAGAGCGGCTTGCAGGTGCAGGCCGACCACCGCGTCCAGATCTTCGAGGCGGGCGGTGTCGATGCTGCCCGGTCGGGTCGCACCGGCGTTGTTGACCAGGGCGGTCACCAGGTACTGGCGCGCCACGGTCTCTGCGGCTTCGCGGGTACTCGCGGCATCGGTCAGGTCGGCGAGCACGGTCACCAACTGCGGGTCTTGCCACTCGGGCGCTGTGCGGTCGATGTTGACCACGGTCCGGCCTTGCGCGATCAGGGCACGCGCGATCGCTTGGCCAATGCCAGCGCTGGCGCCGGTGACGAGGGTGACTTCGGTCTTGCTCACAAGGATCTCCTGGGTAGCGAACTCAAACACGCTCAAGGATGAGGGCGATGCCCTGGCCGACGCCGATGCACATGGTGCACAGCGCGTAGCGCCCACCCGTGGCGTGCAGGCGGTTGATGGCCGTGGTGGCCAGCCGCGCACCACTGGCGCTCAGCG
>JBDLTR010000018.1:0-4631 GCA_039805705.1 Pseudomonadota bacterium | reverse complement strand
TTTTTGCCAGACTGTGACCCACAGCGGCTGCTGCAGCTGGTGGTCGTTCTTGCGGACCTCGACTTCACCATGGTAGCTGTTGTACTTCAGACCCGACAAGGCGGCAGCCACCTTGACCGGTTCGGTCGACTTGGCCTTGGCCATGGCTTCACCCAGGCCCTTGAAGATGGAGATCACCGAGCCGGTGTAGAAGTCGTCGTTGAACTTGGTCTTGAACTCGGCCATCCACTTGCCCATGTCGCCGCCCATGTTGTAGTGGCTGTAGGCCACCTGGTAGACGCGGCCCGCACCGCCCTGGCCCAGGGCCGTGGGGGTTCCGGTCACACCGGTGTAGTAAGTGAAGAACTTGCCGTTGTAGCCGCCTTCGTTGGCCGCCTTGATCAGCAGGGCCAGGTCAGAACCCCAGTTGCCGGTGATCACGGTGTCGGCCCCCGAGGCCTTGATCTTGGCGATGTAGGGCGAGAAGTCACGCACCTGGGCCAGCGGGTGCAGGTCTTCACCCACGACCTGCACATCGGGGCGCTTGCGCGCGAGGTTTTCCTTGGCGAATTTGGCCACCTGGTGCCCGTGCGAGTAGTTCTGGTTGAGCAGGTAGACCTTCTGGACGTCCTTGAGGTCCTTCATGAAGGTGGTCATGGCTTCCATCTTCATCGAGGTGTCAGCGTCGAAGCGGAAGTGCCAGTAGTTGCACTTGCTGTTGGTGAAATCGGGGTCCACCGCCGAGTGGTTGAGGAAGATGATTTCCTTGCCCGGGTTGCGCTCGTTGTGCTTGGAGACCGCATCGATCAGCGCACCGGCCACCGAAGAGCCGTTGCCCTGGGTGATGTAGCGCACGCCCTGGTCCATCGCGGCCTTGAGGGCGTTGAGGCTTTCGGCCGGGCTGAGTTTGTTGTCAATGCCGATGACCTCGAACTTCACACCTGCCGGGTTGTTGGCACCGCTGAACTTTTCGGCAAAGAACTGAAAGCTCTTGAGCTGGTTGCTGCCCACCGGGGCCATCAGGCCCGACAGCGGGTCGATCCAGGCGATCTTGACCGTCTCGCCTTTTTGGGCGAAAGCGCCCGAGGCACAGACGGCCAAAGTGGCCACAGTGATCATCCGAAATGCGTTTTTCATGCGTTGTCTCCTGCAGGTTGAAAGGTGTTGTCAGCGTAGCTTGTGGCGGTGCCGCGACGCTCGGGGTTTGCACTAGGCTCCTATCGCCCGCGTGACTGGTTCCAAGCCATGCACGCGGGCACTCGCATCACAGCCCGGGCAGGACGTAGTCCTTGAGCTGCTCGCGCAGTTTCGTCTTGAGCATTTTTCCTGTGGCGCCCAAGGGTATTGCGTCGACAAACACCACGTCATCGGGGATCTGCCACTTGGCGGTCTTGCCTTGGTAGAAGGACAACAGCTCGTCACGCCCGACCTCGGCACCTGGTTTTTTGACCACGCAAACGATGGGGCGCTCGTCCCACTTGGGGTGGTGGATGCCGATGCAGGCGGCCATGGCCACGGCCGGGTGGGCCATGGCGATGTTTTCAACGTCGATGGAGCTGATCCATTCGCCGCCGGACTTGATCACATCCTTGCTGCGGTCGGTGATCTGCATGAAGCCATCGGCGTCGATGGTGGCCACATCCCCGGTCGGGAACCAGCCATCGACCAGTGGGGACTCCTGCTCTTGCTTGAAGTAGCTGGCGATCACCCAGGGGCCTCTGACCAGCAGGTCGCCCGCGCTCTTGCCGTCGTGCGGCAGTTCGCGGCCTTGGCTGTCGACGATCTTCATGTCGATGCCATAGATGCAGCGGCCTTGCTTCATGCGCAGCTTCATCTGCGCTTGGGCAGGCAGCTTCAGGTGTTTGTTTTTCAGCGTGCACAGGGTGCCCAGCGGGCTCAGCTCGGTCATGCCCCAAGCGTGCAGCACGTCCACACCATAGTCCTCGCGGAAAGCGTCGATCATCGCCGGCGGGCAGGCCGAGCCGCCGATCACGGTGCGCTGCAGGGTGCTGAACTTCAGACCGGCCGGCTTCATGTGGCTCAGCAGCATTTGCCAGACCGTGGGCACGCCCGCGGCAAAGGTCACGCCCTCGGCCTCGATCAGCTCGTACACCGACTTGCCATCCAGCGCGGGGCCGGGGAAGACCAGCTTGGCGCCGGTCATGGCGGCGCTGTAGGGGATGCCCCAGGCGTTGACGTGGAACATGGGCACCACCGGCAAGATCGCGTCGCGCGCCGACACGCACATCACATCGGGCATGGCGGCCGCATAGGCGTGCAAGATGGTGGAGCGGTGGCTGTAGAGCGCGCCCTTGGGGTTGCCGGTGGTGCCGCTGGTGTAGCACAGGCTCGAGGCCGTGTTCTCGTCCAGGCGGGGCCAGCTGTAGCGCTCGGATTGCTGGCCCATCCAGGCCTCGTAGCTCACCAGGTTCGGGATGCCGGTGTCGGTCGGCAGCTTGTCGGCGTCGCACAGGGCCACCCATTGGCGCACGGTGGTGCAGTGTTTGTGCGCCGCCTGGATGATGGGCAAGAACGTCATGTCAAAGCACAGGATCTGGTCTTCGGCATGGTTGGCGATCCAGGCGATTTGCTCGGGGTGCAGGCGGGGATTGATGGTGTGCAGCACACGGCCCGAGCCGCTGACGCCGAAATACAGCTCCAGGTGGCGGTAGCCGTTCCACGCCAGTGTGCCGACGCGGTCGCCCTGCCCCAGCGCAAGACCGTCCAGGGCATTGGCCACCTGGCGCGCGCGCCGCGCGACATCGGCCCAGGTGTAACGGTGGATGTCGCCTTCCACGCGGCGCGACACCACTTCGCCATCGCCGTGGTGGCGTTCGACAAAGTCGATCAGAGAGGAAATCAGCAGGGGTTGCTGTTGCATGAGTCCAAACATCGGAAAGCTCTCCTGAAAGGTTGACGGCGGTTAACCGAGCATTGTGCACGACCGTGCTTTTTTAAAGCCACCAGAGAAACCCGCAGGCGCACAAGCGTTTGGCGCCCTGGTCACAATGCACGCATGCATGACCACCCTGCCCCCGCGCTGGCCTGGACCCACCGGCTGTCGGCCTTGGGGCCCGACTTCTACACCCGCTTGCACCCCACCCCGGTGGCCTCGCCGGCATGGGCCTCGCGCAACCAGACCCTTTTGCAGGCGCTGGGTTGGCCGGCAGAACTCCTGAGCGATGCGCAACTGCCGGCCTGGGCGGGCAACGCTCTGCTGGCGGGCAGCGAACCGCTGGCCACGGTCTACAGCGGCCACCAGTTCGGGGTCTGGGCGGGGCAGCTGGGCGACGGTCGGGCGCTTTGGCTGGGCGAAGCCCCATCGCGCCTGGGTCCGCAGGAAATCCAACTCAAGGGCGCCGGGCGCACCCCCTACTCGCGCATGGGCGACGGGCGCGCGGTGTTGCGCTCTTCGATCCGGGAATACCTGTGCAGCGAAGCCATGCACGGCCTGGGCATCCCCACCACGCGGGCCCTGTGCCTCGTGGCCTCGCCCGAGCCGGTTCGGCGCGAGACCCTGGAAACCGCGGCCATCGTCACCCGTGTGGCACCCAGCTTTCTGCGCTTTGGCCACTTCGAACACTTCGCCGCGCGCCAGGCGCTGGCGCCCTTGCGCGCGCTGGCCGACCACACCATCGCACACCACCTGCCCGAATGCCGCGAGCGCCAAGACCATTGGCAAGGCAACGTCTACGCCGCCTTGCTCGACGAGGTGGTGCAACGCACCGCACGCCTGATCGCCCAATGGCAGGCCGTCGGCTTTTGCCATGGGGTGATGAACACCGACAACATGAGCGTGCTGGGGCTGACCATCGACTACGGCCCTTTCCAGTTCCTCGACGGCTTTGACCCCCACCACATCTGCAACCATTCGGATACGCAGGGGCGCTATGCCTACACGCGCCAGCCGCAAATCGCCTACTGGAACCTCTACTGCCTGGGCCAGGCCCTGCTGCCTTTGATCGGCGACCAGGAACTCACCGTGCAGGTGCTCGACGGCTACAAAACCGCCTTTCCCGCGGCGCTGGACGCCGCAATGCGCGCCAAGCTCGGCCTGCCCGACGCACGGCCAGACGACCGCACGCTGGTCGAAGACCTGTTGCAGCTGCTGGCCGCCGAACAGGTGGACTGGACCATCTTCTGGCGTCGCCTGAGCCTGGCCATGGCCCAGGGCGATGGCGACCACAGGGCGGGCGCCTGGTCGGCCGTGCGCGACTTGTTCCTGGACCGCAGCGCCTGGGACGCCTGGCGCTTGCGCTACCGTGACCGAACAGGTGCTGCGCCCGCCGCCGAGTTGGGCGCGCGCATGCTCCGCACCAACCCCCACTGCGTGCTGCGCAACCATTTGGCCGAGTTGGCCATCCAGCAAGCCCAGGCGGGCGATTTTGCCGAGATCGACCGCCTGCTGGACTTGCTACAGTCGCCGTTCGATGAACGCCCAGGTCTGGAACGCTATGCCGACTTTCCCCCGGCCTGGGCCCGTCAACTCGAAATCAGCTGTTCTTCCTGAGGGTCCGAGATGGAAAAAACCGAGCAGGCCTGGCGCGAGCTGCTGGCCGCCAAAAACGCCGAACCCCTGGCTTTCGACGTCACACGCCGCGCCGCCACCGAACGCCCGTTCACTGGCCGCTACGAAGACCATTGGGCACCGG
>JBDLTR010000017.1:0-14356 GCA_039805705.1 Pseudomonadota bacterium | reverse complement strand
CCAGGTCTTCCGAGCAGTACACCTGCAGCTTGCTCACAACGGGGTGGAATTCATAGACCTCGAAGTGGCGCAGGATCTCGGCCTGCAGTTCGGCGGCGCGGGCCATCGCGTAGCGGTCGATCTCCAGCAGCTGATCGTCGGCCACGGCGTCTTTTGCAGGGTCGAAGTCGCTCACGTTGGCCAGCAAAAAGCGCAGCGTGTTGCGGATGCGGCGGTAGGCGTCGACCACGCGCGCCAGGATCTTGTCGTCGATGTTGAGGTCGCCTGAGTAATCGGTGCTGGCGACCCACAGGCGCACGATCTCGGCGCCCATCTTGCTGGTCACGCTTTGCGGGTCGACCGTGTTGCCCAGCGACTTGCTCATCTTGCGGCCCTGGCCGTCGGTGGCAAAGCCGTGCGTGAGCAGACCGCGGTAGGGCGCGCGGCCCTCGAGCGCGCAGCCCAGCAGCAGCGAGCTGTGGAACCAGCCGCGGTGCTGGTCGTGGCCTTCCAGGTAAAGGTCGGCTTCCGGACCTTGTGCGTGGAAGGGCGCACGGGCGTAGGCGTCTTTGTGGCTGCCGCGCAGCACATGGCGGAAGGTGGAGCCGGAGTCGAACCAGACTTCGAGGATGTCGGTGCTCTTGGTGTAGTGTGGGGCGTCTGCGGCGCCGAGGATTTCTTCCACGGTCACGCGGCTCCAGGCCTCGATGCCGCCTTTTTTCACAATCGCTGCGGCCTGGTCCAGGATCTCCATCGTGCGCGGGTGCAGCTCGCCGCTGTCCTGGTGGATGAAGAAGGGCACCGGCACGCCCCAGCTGCGCTGGCGCGAGATGCACCAGTCGGGGCGGTTGGCGATCATGTCGCGCAGGCGCGCGCGGCCATTCTCGGGGTAGAACTGGGTCTGCTCGATGGCGTCCAGCGCGAGCTGGCGCAGCGTCTTGGCGGGCTTGAGCGCAGGGTTTTCGAACACGCCCGTGCCCTCGTCCATGCGCACGAACCACTGGGGCGCGGCGCGGTAGATCACCGGCGTCTTGTGGCGCCAGCAGTGCGGGTAGCTGTGGTTGATCTTTTGCGTCGCCATCAGGCGCTCGCTTTGGGCCAGCACTTCGAGCACGCGCGGCACGGCCTTCCAGATGTGCAGACCGCCAAACAACGGCAGCTCCTCGGTGTAGACGCCGTTGCCCTGCACCGGGTTGAGGATGTCTGCATAGGCCATGCCGTGGGCCACGCAGGCGTTGAAGTCGTCCACGCCATAGGCCGGCGCCGAGTGCACGATGCCGGTGCCGTCGGTGTCGCTCACGTAGTCGGCCAGGTACAGCGGCGACAGGCGCTTGTAGCTGTAGGCACCGCTGCTCGTGTCCACGTCGTAAAGCGGGTGGCGGAACACCAGGCCGCGCAGGGCTTCGCCCTTGGCGGTGGCCAGCACCTGGCCTTCGAGCCCGAAGCGCTCCAGGCATTTCTCCACCAGGCTGGCCGCCAACATCAGCACGCCGCGCGGGGTGTTCACCAGGGCGTACTCGAGCTCGGGGTGGGCATTGAGCGCCTGGTTCGCCGGGATGGTCCAGGCGGTGGTGGTCCAGATGACGGTGAAGGCCTTTTGGCCCGCGGGCAGCTGGGCCAGGCCGAAGGCCTTGGCCAGCGCGGCCAGGTCGTCGGCCTCGAAGGCCACGTCCAGTGTGTCGCTTTGCTTGTCCTGGTATTCGATCTCGAATTCGGCCAGCGAAGAGCCGCAGTCGAAGCACCAGTACACCGGCTTGAGGCCGCGGTAGACGAAGCCGCGCTCGATCACGTGCTTGAAGGCGCGGATTTCGCCGGCCTCGTTGGCGAAGTCCATGGTGCGGTAGGGGCGCTCCCAGTCGCCCAGCACACCCAGGCGCTTGAAGTCCTCGCGCTGCTGGTCGATCTGCTCGGTGGCAAACGCGCGGCTCTTGGCCTGCATGTCGTCGCGGCTCAGGTTGCGGCCGTGCAGCTTTTCAATCGCGTTTTCGATCGGCAGGCCATGGCAGTCCCAGCCGGGGATGTACTGCGCGTCAAAGCCGGCGAGCTGGCGGCTTTTGACGATCATGTCCTTGAGCACCTTGTTCAGCGCGTGGCCGATGTGCAGCTTGCCGTTGGCGTAGGGTGGGCCATCGTGCAGCACAAACAGGGGCGCCCCCTTGCGTGCCTCGCGCAGCTGCTTGTACAGGCCTTGGGTGTTCCAGGCCTGCACCCAGGCGGGTTCGCGCTTGGGCAGGTCGCCCCGCATGGGGAAGGGCGTGTCCGGCAGGTTCAGGGTGGCGCGGTAGTCGGTGGCTTTTTCAGACATGGTGTGGTGCGGCAAAGGCGCGGATGGGCTTCGACAGGCTCAGCCCGAACGGGCAGGGTGTTCGGCTGATGAAAGGAGAGGCCCCTCAAGACCGTTCGCCCTGAGCCCGTCGAAGGGCGGCAAACGGCGGGCCGCAGCGTCAAATTCGGTCGCGGGTGGTCTGGCGGCGGGTCTCGCCGTGGCGCGAGGCAAACCAGGCGCGTGCGTCGTCGCAGTCCTTGGCGATGCCCTTTGTCAGGGCGTCCAGACCGTCGTAACGCAGTTCGTCATGGAGTTTGTGCAGCAGATCCACGCGGATGATTTTACCGTAGCCCCCCTCGGGACCCAGGCCCGCGGGCCAGTCCAGCACATGGGTTTCCAGCAAGACCCGACCGCCGTTGACGTCGTTCGGGTCGAGCGAGGGGCGGATGCCCAGGTTGGCCACGCCGGGCAGGGGCTCGGCTGCCAGCCCATGCACCTCGACCACAAAAATGCCACTGGCCGCGGGTTTCCAGTGCGAAAAGCGCAGGTTCAGTGTGCGAAAACCATCCCCCGCCCCCTCTTGCGAGGCCCCGAGCTCGCGCCCGAGCTGGCGTCCGTGCACCACGTGGCCACTGATGCTGTAGGGCCGGCCCAGCAGGCCGGCCACGCCCTGCATGCGGGCCTCGGCCAGGGCTTGGCGCACCGCCGAGCTCGACACCCGCAGGCCACGGACCTCGTAGCTGTTCATGCGCGCCACATCAAAGCCGAGCTGGGTGCCGGCGGCGTCGAGCATGGCGTAATCGCCCGCGCGCTTGGCGCCGAAGCGGAAATCGTCGCCCACCAGCACGTAACGCGCCCCCAGGCCTTTGACCAGAACCTCCTCGATGAAGGCCTGCGGCGATTGGCTGGCCAGCCGCGCGTCAAAAGGCAGCACCACCACCTGGTCCACACCGCAACGCTCGAGTTCCTGCAGCTTGTCGCGCAGCGTGGCGATGCGCGCGGGCGCCAGTTCGGGCTTCTTCTGGACCTCGGCGAAGTGGTCGCGCGGGTGCGGCTCGAAGGTCATCACGCAGCTGGGCACGCCGCGGTGCGCCGCTTCGCTGCGCAGCAAGGCGAGCATGGCCTGGTGGCCGCGGTGCACGCCATCGAAGTTGCCGATGGTCAGCGCGCAGGCCGGGGCCAGGTCGGGGTGGTGGAAGCCGCGAAAAACCTTCATGCGGGTGTCAAGAATGTGTGAAATTTAGCGGGTATATTGTGACCGAGCCCGACAGGCAGGCCTTGGCCGCTTGCCCAGTTCGCGACTCACGGTTCGTGTCAGTGGTTTTTGACTGTTGATTGGAGGCGTGTGTGAAGGTTCTCAAGTTGTCGGCACAAGGCTTGCCCCAGTCCTGGATTTCGCTGGAACAGGCGGTGCTGCATTACGCGGCCGACGAGGTGCGCTGGGAGGTGGGGCAGCAAGTCGCCGTCTTCCATGGCGGACACAACGCCATCAGCGGTGCACAGTCCATCATCACGGTCAACAGCATCATCGGCACCAAGGGTGTGCCCAACATCAACCCTTTCGAGCTGCGTCCCAGCCTGACCAACGCCAAGCTGTTCGCGCGCGACCGCAATGTCTGTGCCTACTGCGGGGGAGACTTTCCAGAGACTGAGCTGACCCGCGAGCACATCGTCCCCTTTGCCCAAAATGGCCGCGACCACTGGATGAACGTGGTCACCGCCTGCAAAGCCTGCAACCACCGCAAGAGCGACCGCACGCCCGAGCAGGCGCGCATGCCGCTGCTCTACACCCCCTACGTGCCCAGCCTTTGGGAAGACTTCATCTTGCGCAACCGCCGCATCCTGGCCGACCAGATGGAGTTTTTGATGGCCCACGTGCCCAAGACCTCGCGCTTGCTGATCTAGCCACCGCTTGCCGCGCCGCCGATGTCGGCGCATCATGTCACCCAGACAAAACGCCATGCCCATGCAGGTGTGGCGGCCATCAGGGGGACACATGGACGCATCCACTTCGCGGGTTCTGGACCCGTTTTCCCATCCTTTCACGCGCCGCCAGGGTTTGGTGTGCTTGGCCACTTGGCCGGTCTGCCTGTCCGCTCGGGCCAAACCCACTGGCGTGCAGCTGGCCTCCGACTGGCCCGTGGGCCGTTCACCACAAGGTTTTCTCGTCAGCGAGAAATTTGACGGCGTGCGTGCCGTGTGGGACGGCCATGTGCTGCGCTTTCGCAGCGGGCGCGAGATCGCGGCCCCCGCCTGGTGGGTGCAGGCCTTGCCCGATCACCCGCTGGACGGCGAGCTGTGGCTGGGCCATGGCCAGTTCGATCGCCTCTCGGGGGTGGTGCGCCAGCAAAGCCCCCAAGAGAGCGCCTGGCAGGCGGTGCAGTATCTGGTGTTTGATGCGCCCGCAAGTGCGGGTTCTTTTGGGTCGCGTTGGCAGGCTTTGCGGCCGGTGATCGAGGACGCAAATCGGGCCTGGCTGCGCCGGGTGGAGCAGTTCACCGTGGGCGATGCCGCCGCTTTGGCTGAGCGCTTGCAGGCGGTGGTTAGCGCAGGGGGTGAGGGCTTGGTGCTGCACCGGGCCGATGCGCTGTGGCAGGCGGGGCGCAGCGACGCCCTGTTCAAGTTCAAGCCTGAGCCAGACGATGAAGCGCAAGTGGTGGGGCACCTGCCCGGCAAAGGCCGTTATGCCGGTTTGATCGGCGCCTTGCAGGTGCGCACACCCGATGGACGCCAATTCGCACTGGGCTCGGGCCTCACGCAGGCCTTGCGGCGGGATCCGCCTGCGATTGGCGCTTGGGTGACCTACCGTTACCGCGAGCGCACGCCCAACGGCGTGCCGCGTTTCGCCACTTTTGTCAGAACGAGACCGCCCGAGTGAACGGTGACCGGGCCGTCCAGTGCCGCTGACCGCACCCGGCGGCCCTGTTTGTGCCCGATCAGGCGAAAACGCCGGCCGTGTCCTGCATGCGGGCCGACACCTCACCCAGGTGGTGCAGCGTGTCGCCGAACGTCATCTCGAGCTGGGTCAGCTTCTTGAAGTAGTGGCTCACGATGTACTCGTCGGTCACGCCAATGCCGCCGTGCAGCTGCACCGAGGACTGGCCCACAAAGCGCATCGCGTTGCCCAGCTGGTAGCGCGCGCGGGCGATGGCCTGGCGACGCTCTTCGTTGGGGGCCTGCAACTTCAGGCTGGCGTAATAGCTCATCGAGCGGGCCAGCTCCAGCTGCATCTTCATGTCGGCCACGCGGTGGCGCAGGGCCTGGAAACTCGCGATCGGCACGCCAAACTGCTTGCGGGTGTTCATGTACTCGACGGTGATGGCCAAGGTCTTGTCCATCACCCCCACGCCTTCGGCGCAGACGCAGGCCGAGCCGATGTCCGCGGCTTGCTCCAGCGCGAGCTGGCCGTGGGTTGTGATCAGCTGCGCGGGGCTGTTGTTCAGGCTGACCTCGGCGGCGCGGGCGCCGTCTTGCGTCAGGTAGCCTTCGGTCTTGACGCCCGCCGCGCCGCGCTCGACCAGGAACAGTGCCAGTTGGCCGCCGGCCAGCGCCGGCACGATGAAGGCGTCGGCCTGGTCGCCCACCGGCACGATGCTCTTACTGCCGGTCACGCGCCACTGATCGCTGGCTTCTTTGGCCTCGGCCTTGCAGCGGTTCAGGTGGTGACGGGCACCGCGTTCCTGGTGCGCCAACACCACCAGCGCCTCGCCCGAGGCGATGCGCGGCAGCCAGGCGGCTTGCAGCACGGCCGGCGCATGGCTTTGCAGTGTGGCGCTG
The DNA here is from genome assembly GCA_039805705.1 of Pseudomonadota bacterium. Classification (GTDB taxonomy): domain Bacteria; phylum Pseudomonadota; class Gammaproteobacteria; order Burkholderiales; family Burkholderiaceae_C; genus Limnohabitans_A. The sequence goes on along the minus strand of JBDLTR010000017.1, from coordinate 8,334 downwards.
GCGACCAAGGTCTGTGCCATCGGCTCGAGCACAATGCCGCGCCCCAGCTCTTCCATCACCACCATGGCCTCGACCGGGCCCATGCCCAGACCGCCGTGGTCTTCGCTCACATACAGGCCTGCCAAGCCCAGCTCGGCCAGTTCGGTGTAGGCGGCGCGGTCGAAACCACCCGCAGCCACGATGGCGCGGCGGCGCTCGAAGTCATAGCCTTTGTCGACCCATTTGCGCACCGCGTCGCGCAGCTGTTCCTGGTCTTCAGAAAAATCGAAATCCATCTCAGTGTTCCTTTCAGCCCAGAACGGTTTGGCTCACGATGTTGCGTTGCACCTCGTTGGAGCCGCCGTAAATCGTGGTCTTGCGCATGTTGAAGTAGTTGGAGGCCAGCGGCGCATTCGCCAGAACGCCACCCGGGAAGTTGCCCTGCCAGCCTGCGTCCATGGCCTCGAAGATGAAGGGCAGGCTGAAGGGACCTGCCGCTTGCATCATCAGCTCGGTGTAGCGCTGCTGGATCTCGCTGCCGCGGATCTTCAAAAGGCCAGCGATGTCCAGCGAGTTCTTGCCCGACTTCTCGGCCGACAAGACGCGCAGCACCAGCATTTCGAGCGCGACGATGTCGACCTCGAGCTTGGCGATTTCGTCGCGGAAACGAGTGTCTTCCCAGACGCCTTCGGCTTTGGCGATGCGCTTGAGGCGCTCCAATTCGCGCTTGGCGCGGTTGACGTCGGCGATGTTGGTGCGCTCATGGGCCAGCAGGTGCTTGGCGTAGTTCCAGCCCTTGTTCTCTTCGCCGATCAGGTTCTCGGCCGGCACTTCGACGTTGTCGAACCAAACTTCGTTGACCTCGCACTCGCCATCGAGCAGCTTGATCGGGCGCACGGTGATGCCGGGCGACTTCATGTCGATCAGCAGGAAGGAGATGCCGGTCTGCGGCTTGCCCTCGGTGCTGGTGCGCACGAGGCAGAAGATCCATTCGCCGTATTGGCCCAGGGTCGTCCAGGTTTTCTGGCCGTTGACGATGTACTTGTCGCCCTTGCGCTCGGCGCGGGTCTTGAGGGACGCGAGGTCGGAGCCCGAGCCCGGTTCGCTGTAGCCCTGGCTCCACCAGACTTCACCGCTGGCGATGCCGGGCAAAAAGCGCTTGTGTTGCTCGGCATTGCCAAAGGCCATGATCACAGGGGCGACCATCACCGGGCCAAAGGGCACGATGCGCGGCGCACCGGCCAGGGCGCATTCCTCTTCAAAGAGGTGCTTTTGCACCGCGTTCCAACCCGGGCCACCGAACTGCTGGGGCCAGCCGTAGCCCAGCCAGCCTTTTTTCCCGAGGATCTTGGCCCAGCGCTGCATGTCGTCGCGCGTCAGGCGCATGGCGCTGTGGACCTTGTCGGAAATGTCCTTGGGCAGGTTCGCGTGAACCCAGGAGCGGATCTCGTCGCGGAACGCGAGTTCTTCCGGTGTGAATGCCAAATCCATGGGGTGGTTCTCCTTGTAGGCGCTGTTTTTAGCACGACCGTTCGCAACGGCCGTGTCCTGGTTGGGACAAAAAAGGGGTGGCCAAAGGGCAAGGATAATCGCAGCCACATGAAAAACATCGTCATCCTGATTTCCGGCTCGGGCTCCAACATGGCCGCCATCGTGCGCCGCGCCCACGACGAGCGCTGGGTCGAACGCCTGGGGGCCAGGGTGGCGGCGGTGGTCAGCAACAAGGCCGATGCCAAGGGCCTGGCGTTCGCCCAGCAGCAGGGCATTGCCACCGCGGTGATCGACCACAAGGCCTACGACAGCCGCGAAGCCTTTGATGCCGCACTGGCGCAAGAAATTGACCGCCATGCGCCCGTGTTGGTGGTGCTGGCGGGCTTCATGCGCATCCTCACCCCCGGTTTTGTGCAGCACTATGCGGGTCGCCTGCTCAACATCCACCCCTCGCTGTTGCCGGCCTTTCCCGGTTTGCACACGCACCAGCGTGCGATTGACGCCGGCTGCCAATTTGCCGGTGCCACCGTGCACCAGGTCACGGCGGAGCTGGACCATGGCCCCATCCTGGCGCAGGCGGTGGTGCCGGTGCTGCCGGACGACACCGCCGACACGCTGGCGGCACGCGTGCTGACCCAAGAGCACCGCATCTACCCGCAGGCGGTGGCCGAGTTCTTGCGAAAGCAGGGCTGAGGCTGGCCGCTGGCGCCCTTCGCCCATCTTCAGTCGCCGATGCGCGCAAAGCGCGGCTGGGTGATGCCGTCGATCACCACCGTTTCGCCAAACATGGCTGCAGGCCGCACCCACAAACCTTGCTGGCCATACAGCGCCTGGTACAGCGTCAGGGGCTCGAGCGTTTCGCTGTGCCGCACAGTGCCCAGCACCCGGTATTGCCCGCCCTTGTAGTGCCGGTACAGGCCCGGTGGCGTCTCGATCAGGGGTGGCAGGTCGTCGTCGGTCATGGTCTGGCGCAGCAGGGCGGGGTGGGACAATACGGCCATGCATCCTAAAGCCCTTCTGGACAGCTGCGCTGAACTCGTCAAGCTGTGCCTGACCTTTGAACACCCGGCCGACGCGGTGGTGTCCCGTTATTTCCGTGAACACCGCGCCCTCGGGCCCCGCGAGCGCGCCACCCTGGCCGAAACCGCCTTTGCCGTCTTGCGCCAAAAGCTGCTGTTCGAGCAGCTGGCCCGCTCGGGCAGCGGCCCCAAGGAGCGGCGCCTGGCCATTTTGGGTTTCCATGGCCACCGGGATTACCTCAAGAGCGCTCTGAGCGAGGTCGAGAAAGCCTGGCTCGACGCTTGCGACCGTGTGCAGCCCGAGGACCTGCTGGCCCCGCACCGCCACAACCTGCCCGAGTGGATGGCCCAGGCGCTGCAGGCCCAGCTGGGCGAGGATTTCTGGGCCCTGGCCGAGAACCTGCAACAACCCGCCCCGCTGGATTTGCGCGTGAACACCCTGGTGGCCAAGCGCGGCGAGGTGCACAAAGAATTGGCCAAGGCCGACATCCTGGCCGAGCCCACCCCTTACTCGCCCTGGGGTTTGCGCCTGAAGGACAAGCCCGCGCTGCAGCGCACCGAGGCCTTCACCCGCGGCGCCATCGAGGTGCAGGACGAGGGCTCGCAGCTCTTGGCGCTGCTGGTCGATGCGCACCGTGGTGAGATGGTGGTCGACTTTTGTGCGGGTGCCGGCGGCAAGACGCTGGCGCTGGGCGCCGCCATGCGCAACACCGGGCGGCTTTACGCCTTTGACGTGTCGGGCCACCGGCTCGAAGCCCTCAAGCCGCGCCTGGCGCGCAGCGGCCTGTCGAATGTGCACCCGGCCGCCATCGCGCACGAGCGCGACGATCGGATCAAACGCCTGGCCGGCAAGATCGACCGTGTGCTGGTCGACGCACCTTGCTCGGGTCTGGGAACGCTGCGGCGCAACCCCGACCTCAAATGGCGGCAAAAGGAACAGGCGGTGGCCGAGCTGAGCGTCAAGCAGACGGCGATCCTGGCCAGCGCGGCGCGCTTGGTCAAGTCCGGCGGGCGCCTGGTTTATGCGACCTGCAGTGTGCTGCCCCAAGAAAACGAGCAGATCGCCGAGGCCTTTGCCCTGGCCCACCCGGATTTTGTCTTGCAACCCGTCGCGCAGTTGCTGGAGGGCTTGAAGGTGCCGCAAGCCCCGACCTTGTGCACCGCCGACGGCCGCTTTTTGCGCTTGTGGCCGCACCGGCATGGCACGGATGGCTTTTTTGCCGCTGTTTGGCAGCGGAAATGAGGTGAAAGGGTCACTTTGGGGCGGGTTAGCCGAAAGTTCTGTTCTTTTTCAGACAGAAAAACTAAAATAAGGGGTTGCCTTGATAGGCTTGAGTGAAAGAACCGCTACATGTTGCTCCCCGATTTGGCCGCCCTCGACGCTGTGATTGACTGGATGGGCCACGGCCTGTTCCATCTGGCGTGGTGGCAAGTCCTCCTGATCACCCTGGGCCTGACCCACATCACGATCGCCAGCGTCACGATTTACCTGCACCGCCATTCGGCGCACCGTGCACTCGACCTGCACCCGATCCCGGCCCATTTCTTCCGCTTTTGGCTGTGGATGACCACGGGCCAGGTGACCAAAGAGTGGACCGCCATCCACCGCAAGCACCATGCCAAGTGTGAACGCGAGGGCGACCCCCACAGCCCGGTGGTGTTCGGCATCCGCAAGGTGTTTTGGCAGGGCGCCGAGCTCTACCGCGCCGAGGCCAAAAACAAGGAAACCCTGGAGCGCTACGGCCACAACACCCCCAACGACTGGATCGAGCGCCACCTCTACACCAAGTACTCGGCCCTGGGCGTGAGCCTCATGCTGATCATCGACGTGGCGCTGTTCGGCTTCCTGGGCCTGTCGGTCTGGGCGGTGCAGATGGCCTGGATCCCGATCACGGCGGCTGGCATCATCAACGGCATTGGCCACTGGTGGGGCTACCGCAACTTCGAGGCGCAAGACGCCAGCACCAACATCTCGCCCTGGGGCATCATCATCGGCGGTGAAGAGTTGCACAACAACCACCACACTTACCCGACTTCGGCCAAGCTGTCGGTCAAGCCCTACGAGTTCGACATTGGCTGGCTCTACATCTCGATCCTGAGCGCCCTGGGTCTGGCCACCGTCAAGAAAACGCCGCCCCGTGCGGCCTATGGCGATGTGCGTCCCGTGGCCGATGAGAAAACGCTCGAGGCGCTGATCGCCAACCGCTACGAGGTCATGGCCTCTTACGCGCGCGGCCTGCGCGCGGTGGTGGCGCAAGAGGCCGCCAAGCTGGGCGATGCCAAGGTGATGCGGGCCGCCAGCCAATGGATGCACCGCGACGAAGAGAAAGTGCCGGCCGAGGCGCAAGCCAAGCTGGAGCAGGCCCGCCAGGCCAGCCCCGCCCTCGACAAGATGGTGCAAATGCGCGAAGAGCTGCGCCAGATCTGGCTGAACACCTCCCACTCGCGCGAGCAGCTGGCCAGCGACCTGCAGGCCTGGTGCAAGCGTGCCGAAGACAGCGGCATCGCGGCCTTGCGCGAGTTCTCGATGAAGCTGCGCTCGGTGCGCGCCGCTTGACCACGCCTTTTCCAGGCTGAACTCGGTTCACCGGGTTCATTCAAAAACCGCCTTTGGGCGGTTTTTGTTTTTGGGCCTTCGGTTCCGGGGGTGAGGAGGGCGGTGGCCGGAGCTCCTCAGGGTGCGGGGAACGCACAAATCGTCGCCCCGGCCACCGCCCTCCTCGTCCCCCTGCGTCGTTGCCAAGTTGTCGCAGCAGACCTCGCGGCATCTGGGCTTGGGGTGGGTGACGATTTGTGCGTACCCCCGCACCATGAGGAACCCGCCCCAAGCCCAGATGCCAGCTCACGCTGGGGCATAAAAAAACCGCTGCCAAGGCAGCGGTTTTTTAAGGGAAGTGGATCTCGGATCAAGTCCGGGACGACAGCGCTTGCGCAGCGGTCACTTCAGCTTCACTTCCTTGTACTCGACGTGCTTGCGAGCCTTGGGATCGAACTTCATGATCGCCATTTTCTCGGGCATGGTCTTCTTGTTCTTGCTGGTGGTGTAGAAGTGACCGGTACCGGCCGTGGACTCCAGCTTGATCTTTTCGCGTCCGCCTTTGCTTGCCATGGTGTGGGCTCCTTAGAAGGTTCAGGCTTGACCGCGTGCACGCAGGTCGGCGAGCACGGCGTCGATGCCGTTTTTGTCGATCAGGCGCAGGGCGGCGCTGGAAACGCGCAGACGCACCCAACGGTTTTCGCTCTCGACCCAGAAACGACGGTATTGCAGGTTCGGCAGGAACCGGCGCTTGGTTTTGTTGTTGGCGTGGGAAACGTTGTTCCCGACCATGGGCTTCTTGCCCGTGACTTCACACACGCGTGCCATGAGGACACTCCAATGCTTTTCATAACAGCCGGTGCCGATGGATTCGCGTCGAACGACGCCAACCTGGCGCTCCAGCCTCACCTCGCCAAGATGGGTGGCGGTATCCCAGATCACTGGACCTGTGGCCCCGCAGCAGGGCGGGCAGATCCAGCAAAGCCTGCAATTATAACGAAATTCCGCCGGGGGCGGAATCAGCTGTGTTCTTCGAGGAAGCGCTGGGCGTCCAGCGCCGCCATGCAGCCGGTGCCGGCGCTGGTGATCGCCTGGCGGTAGATGTGGTCCTGCACATCGCCGGCGGCGAACACGCCGGGCACGCTGGTCTGGGTGGCAAAGCCCTTGCCGCCCCCCTGGGTGACGATGTAGCCGTTTTCCATGGCCAGTTGGCCCTGGAAGATGTCGGTGTTGGGCGAATGGCCAATGGCGATGAAGCAGCCCTTGAGCGCCAGGTCCTCGGTGCTGCCGTCTTGGGTGCTCTTGATGCGGATGCCGGTCACGCCGGTCTCGTCGCCCAGCACCTCGTCGAGGGTGTTGAAGGTCTTGAGCTCGATCTTGCCTTCGGCCACCTTGGCCATCAGCATGTCGACCAGGATGGGCTCGGCCTTGAACTTGTCGCGGCGGTGGACCAGGTAGACCTTGTTGGCGATGTTCGAAAGGTACAGGGCTTCCTCGACCGCGGTGTTGCCACCGCCGATCACGCAGCACACCTCGCCACGGTAGAAAAAGCCGTCGCAGGTCGCGCAGGCGCTCACGCCGCGGCCCATGAAGGCTTCTTCGGAGGGCAGGCCCAGGTATTTGGCCGAGGCGCCGGTGGCGATGATCAGGCTGTCGCAGGTGTAGGTGCCCGAGTCGCCCTGGAGGGTGAAGGGGCGCTTGGACAGGTCCACCGCGCTGATGTGGTCGAACACGATCTGGGTTTTGAAGCGCTCGGCATGCTCCAAAAAGCGCTGCATCAGCTCGGGGCCCTGCACGCCGTGCACATCGGCCGGCCAGTTGTCGACCTCGGTGGTGGTCATGAGCTGGCCGCCCTGGGCCATGCCGGTGATCAGCAAGGGGTTGAGGTTGGCGCGCGCGGCATAAACGGCGGCGGTGTAGCCCGCCGGGCCGGAGCCGAGGATCAAAACTTTGGCGTGTTGGGTGGGGGTGCTCATGAGGGGGCTGAGGGCAAAAGTGGGGCGGGCCGGGCCGCCAAAACCCCCATTGTAAGAAGCCTCCAACACCCCGGCTGGCACGGGGCCAAGGGCCGGTGTGATCGGGTAAGCTAGGGCCCGCCCATGAGTTACTCCTTGCACACCTTGACCAGCCCGGTCGACACCGACACCGGGCCCGAACAGCCGCGTGGGTTTTGGGCCCGTTTCGCGCTCGAATTCAGTTTGTTGCTGGGGGCAGCCGCCTTGCTGCTGGTGCTGATCGCCTGGCTGAGCTACCGCGTGAGCGACCCCGCTTGGTCCACCTCGGGGGTGGACGCGCAGGTGCGCAACTGGGCCGGGCGCCTGGGCGCTTGGCTGGCCGATCTGGCGTATTTCATCCTGGGCTATTCGGTCTGGTGGTGCTGGGCGGCCGGTTTGCGCGCCTGGCTCTCGGGCCTCTCGCGCTGGCTGCGCGGGGCGCCCTGGACCGATGTGCCGCGTGCGGCCAAGGCGCCGCGCTCGCTCTGGGTCTTCTGGCTGGGTCTGGCCCTGCTGCTGGCCAGCAGCTGCACCTTGGAATGGACCCACCTGCACCGCTGGGACAGCCATCTGCCTGGGGACAGTGGCGGCGCACTGGGCCACCTTTTGGGCACCCAAGCCCTGCACTGGTTGGGCGCCACAGGCTCGGCCCTGGTGGGCATTGTCGGCCTGGTGCTGGGCGTGGCCATGGTCTTCCGTTTTTCCTGGTCGGCGCTGGCCGAAGCGATCGGCGCGCGCATCGACGCGCTGATCCAGCGCCGCCATGTGCAGCGCGAGATCGAGACCGATCTGGCGCTGGGGCAACAGGCCTTGCGTGAGCGCGAGCAGACCGCCCTGCACCCGATCGATCCGCCCTGGCACGAGCGCACCGAACCCGCGTTGGACGACGCCTTGGACGCGTCGTCCCCGCAACTGCAAATCGACGCTTTGCCGGTGCCGCCGCCCAAACCCACGCCCATGGTCATCGAGCCGGGCGTGACCGAGGTGCCCCGCAGCGAACGCGTCGTCAAAGAGCGCCAGAAGCCACTCTTCAAGGAACTGCCCGACAGCAAGCTGCCGCAGGTGGACTTGCTCGACGCCATGACCGGCCGCCAGGAAACCGTCTCGCCAGAAACCCTGGAGATGACCAGCCGCCTGATCGAGAAAAAGCTCTCGGACTTCGGCGTCAAGGTGCGCGTGGTGGCCGCCTCGCCCGGCCCGGTCATCACGCGTTACGAGATCGAGCCCGACACCGGCGTCAAGGGCTCGCAGATCGTCAACCTGGCCAAGGACCTGGCGCGCTCGCTCAGCCTGGTGTCGATCCGCGTGATCGAGA
>JBDLTR010000016.1:0-2524 GCA_039805705.1 Pseudomonadota bacterium | reverse complement strand
CCGGTGAGCGGGCCCTTGGTGATGACGGTGTAGCGGCCGCCGGTGGAGGCCATGGTGCCGGTCAGCGGGCCGGTGGCCCAGATGATCTTGTTGTCGGCAGACAGCGGATCGACCTTGGGGTCGATTTCGTTGACCAGGTATTTGGTGCCCAGACCGCGCGAACCCAGGTAGGCGCGCGCCCAGTCCATGTTCAGCGGTTCGGATTTGACGGTGCCAGCCGTGAGGTTGACGCGGAGGATTTTTCCAGCCCAGGACATGTGTGTTCTCCTTCGGGTTCAATGACGACGGATCAGGCCGCAGAAGGCTGGTTGCCCAGCTTGTCGGCCCATTGGCGCATCTTGTCCAAACCCGTCCAGTTGGCGTCGATGAAGGTGATGGCGCCGGTCGGGCAGGCGTCGGCGCAGGCCGGGTCGCCACCGCAGAGGTCGCACTTTTGCACCTTGCCGGTTTCCTGCACGTAGTTGATGGTGCCGAACGGGCAGGCGATGGTGCAGACCTTGCAACCCACGCAGGTGGATTCGTTGACAACCTTGGCACCGGTGGCCTTGTCGACCGTGATGGCCTCGACCGGGCAGGCGTGCAGGCACCAGGCTTCGTCGCACTGGGTGCAGGTGTAGGGCACCTTCTTGCCGGTGTGGTGGAAGTCGAACACCTTGATGCGCGACTTGGCGGTGGCGTAGGTGCCGTAATTTTCGAAGGAGCAGGCCATCTCGCACTGCTGGCAGCCGGTGCACTTGTCCGGATTGATGTGCAACACCTTTTGCATGAGGGTCTCGTGTGGGTCGGCGCGGGCTAGGCAAACCCGCACCTATGAATGACAATGCATAGAGATTGTGACCAGCAATTCACCCCCACACCCACAAGGGTTAACCCTGGATACCCAGCCTGCCGCAGGAAAAGTCTCAGCTTGATACACATGCATCCGGCCCCTCGCCCCTCCCCCGACCGTTCGCACAGCATCGCCCAGGCCCGGCAGCTGCTGCTGTACGAGCGCAGCGCGCTGAGCGCGCCCGGCTTGTCGCCCTGGCTGCAACGCAGCTGGCAGCGCTGTCAGGCGCTCGGTTTTGAGCCTTCGGCCAGGGTCGGTTTCGATGCCGTGAGCGTGGCGCAGATGCGCCGTGTGCAAGACGAAAACCAAGCCCTGGTGCAGGCCGCGCGGCCGGTGCTGGGCGAGCTGGTGCGCGCCATGGGCCACATCGGCTACTTCGCCATCCTGACCGACGCGCAGGGCATCGTGGTCGATGTGCACGGACCGGTGGACCGTTCCGATCGGCGCGCGGATGTGATTGCGCGGGTGGGTGTGGACCTGTCCGAGCGCGCCATCGGCACCAGCGCCATCAGCGCGGCCTTGACCGAGTTGCAACCGGTGTGGCTGCACCGCGGCGAACATTTCTTTGAGGACACCAGCGTCTACAGCTGTGCGGGCGCGCCGGTGTTCGGACCCGATGGCCGCTGTGCCGGCATGCTCGATTTGACCGGCGTGCAAACCCAGGAGCGGCCGGCACTCAAGCACCTGGTGCGGCGCTCGGCCCGCAGCATCGAGAACGGTTGGCTGCTGGCCCTGCCCCACGCGCTCACGCTGCGCCTGCACTGGCCAGGCAACCAGCCCGGCGACGACAGCGATGGGCTGCTGACCCTGGGGCGCGACGGCGAGATCCTGGGCGCCAACCCCACCGCCCGGCAAATGCTGGCCCTGGACGGTCCAACCGACTGCGGCCATGCCAGCGAGGTGTTTGCCATGCCCTGGCAAAACCTCTTCGATGCGGCCCTGCGCGAAGAGGGCTTTCAGGAGCTGCCGCTGTGGTCGGGCCTGCGCTTGCAAACCCTGGCGCGACCCGCGCACGCCGACCAACGCAGCCCCGTCGCCGCCAGCAAGGCACTGCGTGACCAGGAGGCCGACATCATCCGCCAGGCGGTGGTGCAGGCGCGTGGCAATGTGGCCGAGGCCGCGCGCAGCCTGGGCATCAGCCGCGCCACGGTTTACCGCAAGCTCGGCCGGCCCAAAGCCTGATCAGCGGGCGGCGTTCGGGAAGAACAGCTGCTCGCCACCGATCTTGTAGTCGGCGATCACCGCCTGACCCGCCGCAGAGGTCACCCAATCGACAAACTTCTGCGCCTCGGCCTGCTTGACGTGCGCGTGCTTGGCCGGGTTGACGACCATCACGCCATACTGGTTGAAGAGGCGCTGATCGCCTTCGACCAGGACCGCCAGATCAGCGCGGTTTTTGAAGTTCAACCAGGTGCCGCGGTCGGCCAGCACATAGGCGCCCTGTGAGGCGGCGATGTTCAGGGCCGGGCCCATGCCGCAGCCACACTCGCGGTAGCCCGCGCCCTTGGCCGCATCGAGGTTGGCCATCTTCCAAAAACGCAGCTCGGCGGCATGCGTGCCACTCTTGTCACCACGCGAGACAAAGGGCGCGTTGGCTGCCGCCAACTTGGCCAGGGCCGCCACGATGTCTTTGCCGCGGGTGCCCGCCGGGTCGGCCTTGGGGCCGATCAGCACGAAGTCGTTGTACATGACCTC
>JBDLTR010000015.1:0-8220 GCA_039805705.1 Pseudomonadota bacterium | reverse complement strand
CAAGTTTGACGCCTTCAAGCTGGAAGTGAATATGCAATACCAATCCGGCGCTCGCATGAAAATCACCATGTGGACCGATCCATCCGTCGGCGCTAACCTCAAGAGCATTTCTGAGTTTCGCCCTGTCAGAGGCAACGCAGACATCACCGTGCGTGAGCTGGTGTCGATCAAGCGTGGTGCATGAGCCGGTGTTTCAAGTGACTTGAAGGGTGGGCCCGTGGCCCGTCAGCGCTTGCGCAGCCCCAGCGCCATCACCGTGGCCACCACGATGCCCGCGCCCACGAGTTGCACCGGCGCGATGGTTTCGCCCAAAAAGACCCAGGCCAGCACGAGTGCGAAGATGGGCTCGACGTTCATGATGGGCGAATTGCCGACCACGCCGAGCTTGGGCAGCACGGTGAACATGATGGTGAAGGCGGTGCCATAGAGCAGGGACAGCAGCGACAGGCCGAGCCAGCCCATGCCGTCCACGGGCAGCTGCCAGCTGCCGGTGAAGGTGGCCGCCAGGCTGGCCCAGACCGCGACTTGCCCCATGGTGGTGAAGCTGCGCAGGCGCCAGTCCAGATCGCCCGCCTCGTATTGCATGAGCACCATGGCCAAGCCAAAAGCGACCGAGGCACCGAGCGCAAAGGCCACGCCCATGCCGATCTGCGCCCATTGCGCGGCCGCACCCAGGCCCGACGTGGCGCCCAGCACATCGAGCGCCAGCCCCAGGCCGATCAGCATGACGGGCATGGTCATGACGACAAAGCGCTCGGGCTTGTGGCCATAGCACACGCGTGCCCATAGCGCGGCGGTGATCGGGTAGGTGTTGAAGACCAGCAAGGCCAGTGCCACCGGCAGCCGGGCCACCGAGGCATACAGGCACACGCTCTGGAGGGTGATCAGCGCACCGATCAGCGGCAAAAAGCGTTTGTGCCGCGCGTGCACCTGCCAGGACACGCGCTGCTGCCACAGGATCAGCGCGACCACCAGGGCGGTGAGGCCGCTGCGTGCGATGACGGCCGTGACCACGTTGACGCCGTGGGCAAAAGCCAGGCGTGCGGCCACGTGGTTGGCGCCCATCATCAGGGCCACCAGCAGCAGGGTGAGGAAGCCGGCGATGGACAGGCGTTGCACAGAACTCATGGCTTCATTGTGGCGGGTACAGGCCCAGCACCCTGGCGTGCAGGCGACTGAGGCCCAGCAGCGCGTCGGTGAAGGGCGTGGCCACGCCCGTCAGGGCCCCGAGCTCGCGCACCGCGCTGACCAGGGCGTCCAGCTCGACCGGTCGGCCAGCCTGCACGTCTTGCAGCATCGAGGTGCGAAAGGCGCCAAGCTTGCGCGTGACGGCGTGGCGGTCTTCGGGCGCTTGGGCGATCGGGATGCCGATGCGCTCGCCAATCGCCTTGGCCTCCAGCATGACGCTGGACATGAAGCCACGCACCAGATCGTCGTCGAGCAAGCGGTCGCTGGTGGCGCCGGTGATCGCGCTGATCGGGTTGACGGTCATGTTGCCCCAGAGCTTGTACCAGATGTCTTTCTGGATTTGCGGTGAGAGCGTGGCGTTGAAACCCGCCGCTTGCAACAGCGCCACCAACGCTTGCGCGCGTGCGCTGCTCTGGCCCGAGGGTTCACCCACGATCAGGCCATCGCCAAAGTGGTGGCGCACCACACCGGGCGCGTCGACCGAGCAACTCGCGTGCACCACGCAGCCGACAAGGTGGGCGGCCGGGATGGCGCGCGCGATCGCCCCTTCGGGATCGATGGTGGTCAGCGCGCGGTCCTGCACCGGCCCGCCAAAGCCTTGCAAAAACCACCAGGGCACGCCGTTCATGGCCGTCAGCACCACGGTGTGCGGGCCGAGCAGCGGCCCGATCTGCTGCGCCACCGTGGCCAGTGCAGGCGCTTTGACGGCGATGACCACCAGGTCTTGCACGCCGAGTTGGGCTGCGTCGTTCGACGCCGTGACCGGCACGGTGTGCAGCGTGTCCCCCTGCTGCAGCTGCAGGCCGTTCTTTTGCAGCGCGGCCAGGGTGTTGCCGCGCGCGAGCGCGCTGAGGTGTGCGCCGGTGCGCGCCAGGTGCACGCCGATCCAGCCCCCGATGGCGCCCGCGCCGACGATGGCGATTTTTTGAAACCTCACGCCGCTCATGCACGCCACCCACTGTCGATGCGGTCGACCTGGCGCACCAGGGCTTCGAACACATCGCTGCCGGCGCCGTGGTGGGGGTTGAACTGCAGCGCGTCGCGCGTGCACTTGGCGGCGATGTCTGCGGGCACCGGGATCGGTTGGCCCATGCTTTGGGTGGCGAGCTGGATCTCGCAGGCGCGCTGCAGGGTCCACAAGATGGCGAAGGTCTGTGGCAAGGTCTGGCCCCAGGACAGCAGGCCGTGGTTGCGCAGGATCACCGCGGGCTTGCGGCCGATGCTTTGCAGCACGCGCGGGCCTTCTTCGGCGTGCACCGTGATGCCTTCGAAGTCGTGGTAGGCCACCATGTCGTGCAGCTGCGCCGAATAGAAGTTGCTTTGCGACAGGCCGCCCTCGAGGCTGGCCACCGCCACGCCCGCGGTGGTGTGGGTGTGCATCACGCAGTGCGCGTCCTCGATGCCGCCGTGCAGGGTGCTGTGCAGCACATAGCCCGCCGGGTTGACCGGGTAGGGCGAGTCGTCGAGCTTGTCGCCGGCCAGGTTGATCTTGACCAGATTGCTCGCGGTGACTTCGCTGTAGTGCAGGCCAAAGGGGTTGATCAGGAACTGTTTCTCGCCACCGCTCACGGACTCGGGCAGCCGGATGGTGATGTGGTTGTAGATCATCTCGGTCCAGCCGAGCATGGCGAACACGCGGTAGCAGGCCGCCAGTTGCAGCCGGGCCTGCCATTCGTCGGGGTGCACGCGCGCCTGCAGCGAGGGTACGATGGGTTGCGGTGTCGGGAACATGCGGTGTCTCCGTGTAGGTCTAAAAATCACGTCACTCCGGGCTTGACCCAGAGGGCAGCGGCTGGATGCCGGATCAAGTCCGGCATGACAGAAAGGGCCATCAATAGGTCGCACCTTTGGTGGGCGTGACGGCGCTCACCTCGGTCTTGAAGCGCGCCGCGAGCGCCGTGGTCTCGCGCATCAGGATTTGCGTGTCCAGACCCACCGCGACGAAGACCGCGCCCAGCGAGAGGTAGTGGCGTGCGAGCTTCTCGTCGGCCGTGAGGATGCCCGGTGCCTTGCCAGCGCGCAGGATGCGGGCGATCGCGTCCTCGATCGCGGCCTGCACCTCGGGGTGGGCGGCGTTGCCCACGTGGCCCAGCGAGGCCGACAGGTCGGCCGGGCCGATGAAGACGCCGTCCACGCCGGGGGTGGCGGCGATCGCGTCGAGGTGTTCCAAGCCTTCGCGCGTTTCCACTTGCACGATCAAACACACCTCTTCATTGGCGCGTTTGAAATAGTCGGGGTAGTGGCCCCAGCGCGAAGCGCGTGCACCGGCCATGCCGCGCATGCCGCCCTGGCCATCGTCTTGCGGGTAGCGCATGGCGCGCACGAGTTGTGCGGCTTGCTCGGGGGTGTCGACCATGGGCACCAGGATGTTGGGCGCGCCGAGGTCCAGGTATTGCTTGATCAGCGCGGTCTCGCCCACCGGCACGCGTGCCACCGGATGGCGGCCGGGGTAGGCGGCCAGGGTTTGCAGCTGGGCCTGGATGGAGCGCAGGTCATTGGGCGCGTGTTCACCATCGATGACCAGCCAGTCGAAGCCAGCGAGGGCACAGATTTCGGCGGTGTAGGCGTTGGCCAGGCCCATCCACAGGCCGATTTGGGGACGGCGCTCGCGCAGGGCTTGCTTGAAGGGGTTGACAGGGGTGTGCATGGGAAGGCCTCAAACGAATCGGAATTGCAATTGTCCGAGCGGGCCGTAGTCCGCATCGAAGACATCGCCCGCTTTGGCGGGCACGGGTTTGGTGAAGGAGCCAGCGAGCACGATCTCGCCGGCCGCCAGGTGTTCGCCCCAGGGCGCGAGCTTGTTGGCGAGCCAGGCGATGCCCACGGCCGGGTGGCCCTGCACGCCGGCGGCCAGGCCGGTTTCTTCGACCACGCCATTCAGGCGCAGGATGGCGCCGCACCAGGGCAGGTCGGTGGTGTGCGGGTCGACCCGCTGGGCACCGAGCACGATACCGGCATTGGCGGCGTTGTCGCTGATGGTGTCGAACACCTTGCGCATCACCTTGGTGTGTCGGTCGAACTGTTCGATGCGCGCGTCGATGATCTCGATCGCGGGGGTGACGTACTCGGTCGCATCGAGCACTTGCTCCACCGTCACCTTGGGACCGTGCAGCGCTTGCTTGAGGACAAATGCCAGCTCCACCTCGACGCGCGGTGCGATGAAGTTCTTGACCGGGATGTCGAGCACCTGGCCCGGCGTGCAGTCGTAGCGCATGTCGTCGAGCAGGGTGCCGTAGTCGGGCTCGTCGATCTGGCTGGCTTGCTGCATGGCGCGGCTGGTCAGGCCGATCTTGTGGCCGATCACGCGGCGGCCCTCGGCCCGTTTGATCTGCATCCAGGCGCGGTTGATGCGGTAGCCGTCTTCGATGGTCATGCCCGCAAAGCGCTTGGAAAAGTGCTCGATCTGCAGCCGTGACTTTTCGGCATGGTGCAGCTCTGTGGCAAGCTGTTGGATCTGGTCGTCGGTGAAGATGGACATGGTTCAGGCTTTGTTGAACAACGGGTGGATGTTGCTGTGCTTGGCGTCGAACACTTCGGGCCCGATGTCGATCTGCAAGGTGATGCCGATGTGGCGCTGGGCCATCACTGGGGCGAAGAAGGCTTTGGCCACCTCGACCAGGGTGTGGCCAGCGCGCTGCTGGGTGGCCTCGCTGCGGCCTTTGCCCATGCGCAGGTTCAGGTAGACAAAGGCGTAGTCGCCCGTGCCGCCGGCGGCCTGGCCAGCGGCACCGCCATCGGCCACCGCGTAGTGGGGTGCGGGGTAGGCCAGCACGCGCGTGCCGCCCGTGGGAAAGACCTGCTGGCCCGCTTCGTCTTGCACGGTGAGCATGGCATCGGCCATCTGGCGGCACAGCCTGCGCATGTCGACCTCTTGGTCGAGCTGGCCGGTGTAGAGGATCACGAGGTGCGGCATAGGGCGTCCTTGGCCTGTGTCATCCTCGGGCTTGACCCGAGGATCCACGGCGCGTGCACGGTGGATCCCGGATCAAGTCCGGGATGGCGTGCTGTGGGGGTTGGCGATGGCATGCTCACAGCCGGGTGCTGATCGCCGTGTAGCCTTCGGCGCTGCTGGCGATGGCGGCGGGGATCTGGGCGCCGTCTTGGGCTGTCACTTCAAAAATCGCATTGATCTGGCCGGTGCCGCTCGCGCCAAAGTACGGGGTGACGACGTCCACGCCACCGTCGTAGGCCGTCCAGCCCAGCGCGCCCATCAGCATGGCGGTGTCGTGCATGAAGCCTTCGCCATGGCCTTTGCTGGCGTACTCGGGGAGCATCTCGCAAAAGGCTTTCCATTCGCGGTTGCGCCACATCTGCAGCACCTGCTTGTCCAGTTGTTCGAGGAAAGGGCTCCAGACCTTGAAGCCGAATTCGGGCGCGAGCCCGTTTTGCGCAAAGCGGTGCGACAGCGAGCCACTGGCCAAAAAGGCCACCTTGCCGTCGTAGTGCTTTTCCACCGCCTGGCGAAACGCCCAGCCCAGGCGCGCGCTGTCATTGAGGTAATGCGCCATGCACAGGGCCGAGACCGAGACCACCTTGAAGTGCTGGTCCTCGTTCATGTAGCGCAGGGGCACCAGGGTGCCGTATTCGGGGTTGAGCGAGGTCTTGTCGTGCGCCAGTGTTTCCACGCCGTGTTCGTTGGCCACCTGGGCCATCAGGTGCCCCAGCGCGGGGTTGCCCGGCGACTCGAACTGCATGAAGTTGATGAAGTGCGGCAGCTCGTTGCTGGTGTAGTCGCCCTTGAAGTGCGGCGCGCAGTTGATGTGGTAGTTGGCGTTGACCAGCCAGTGGGTGTCGAACACCACCAGGGTGTCGACGCCGAGCGCGCGACAGCGGCGGCTGATCTCTTTGTGGCCGTCGATCGCGTCCTGGCGCGAGCCCTGGCGCGGGCCTGGCTGCTCGCTCAGGTACATGCTGGGCACGTGGGTGATTTTGGCGGCGAGGGCGAGTTGTCCCATGGGTCCGTCTCCTTTTAACTTTCGGCGGTGATGCCGGCTTTGCGGATCACCTGCGCGTATTTGTCGGTTTCGCTGCGGATGAAGGCCGCAAAGCGCTCGGGGCTGGCGGCCAGCGACACGATGCCGCCGTCTGCAAAGGCCTGCACCACCGCAGGCGCTTGCAGGGCCTTGTTGATCTCGGTGTTCAGGCGCTGCACCACCGCATCGGGCGTGCCGCTGCGCGTGAGGATGCCGTTCCACGAGTTGGATTCGATCGGCAAGCCTTGTTCGGCGAGCGTGACGGTCTGTGGCGCCAGCGGCGAACGCTTGGCCGTGGCCATGCCCAGCGCGACCAGCTTGCCGCTTTGCACATGCTGGCGGAACTCGGGCCAGTTGCCGAACATCACCGTCACTTGGCCACCGATCAGGTCATTCAGCGCAGGCGCCTGCCCCTTGTAGGGCACATGGATCATCTCGATGCCCGCCTGCGCTTCGAGCATGGCGCCCGAAATATGGGCCGAAGTGCCAGCGCCAAACGAGGCGTAGCTGAGCTGGCGCGGCTGTTTCTTGGCGGCGGCGATCAGGTCGGCCACCGTCTTGAGGCCACTGCCGGGGTGCGTGGCCAGCACGTGTTCGGACATGCCCATCAGGCCGACCGGGCGCAGGTCGCGCAGGCCGTCATAGGGCAGGTTTTTCACCAGCGTCTGGTTCACGCAAAAGCTGTTGGCCACGGTCACCAGGGTGTGGCCATCGGCGGGGGCCTTGGCCGCCAGGTCCACGCCCAGCACCGTGCCGGCGCCGGGCTTGTTGTCGACCACCACCGGCTGGCCCAGCGACTTGGTCAGTTCGGTCGCGATCAGGCGCGAGACCACATCGGTGGTGCCGCCGGGCGGGAAGGGCACGATCAGGCGGATCGGCTTGGCGGGCCAGGCCTGCGCCTGGCTCGCGAAAGGCAAGGCCACCGCAGCGGCGCCGAGCAGGAGGTCACGGCGCTGCATGGTCACACGCCCCAGTGGGGGATGTGGTGGCTGCCCATGGAGACCGCCACGTTCTTGGGTTCGCAGAACACTTCGTAGCTCCAGGTGCCGCCCTCGCGGCCGGTGCCGCTGGCCTTGGTGCCGCCAAAGGGCTGGCGCAGGTCGCGCACGTTCTGGCTGTTGACGAAGCACATGCCGGCCTCGATGGCCGCGGCCACGCGGTGGGCTTTGCCCAGGTTCTCGGTCCAGACGTAGCTGGAGAGGCCGTAGTCGATGTCGTTGGCCAGGAGAACAGCGTCGGCTTCGTCCTTGAAGGGGATCAGGCAGGCCACGGGGCCGAAGATTTCTTCTTGCGCGATGCGCATGCGGTTGTCGACGTCGGCGAACACCGTGGGCCAGACGAAGTTGCCGTTCCTCACATGCGCGGGCAGGTCGGTCGCGTAGCCGGGTTGATCCAGGCCACCGCACAGCATCGTAGCGCCCTCTTTGGGGCCGAGCTCGATGTAGCTGCGCACCTTGGCCAGGTGGTTTTTGCTGATCATCGGGCCGACGATGGTTTTTTCGTCGAGGGGGTCACCCACGGTGATGCGCTTGGCGCGCTCGGCGAACTTGGCGGCGAAGTCGGCATAGATGCTTTGTTGCACCAGGATGCGGCTGCCGGCGGTGCAGCGCTCGCCGTTGTTGCTGAAGATCATGAACACGGCCGCGTCGAGCGCGCGGTCCAGGTCGGCGTCTTCAAAGACCACGAAGGGGCTCTTGCCGCCGAGTTCCATGCTGAACTTTTTGAGGCCCGCGGTCTTGACGATGCGGTTGCCGGTGACGGTGGAGCCGGTGAAGCTGATGGCGCGCACATCGGGGTGGGCCACCAGTGGTTCGCCCGCTTCCTTGCCAAAGCCGTGCACGATGTTGAGCACGCCGGCGGGCACGCCCGCTTCGAGCGCCAACTCGCCCAGGCGCGCGGCTGTCAGGGGCGAGAGCTCGCTCATCTTGAGCACGGCGGTGTTGCCAAAGGCCAGGCAGGGCGCGACCTTCCAGGTCGCGGTCATGAACGGCACGTTCCAGGGGCTGATCAGCGCGCACACGCCCACCGGGTGGAACAGCGTGTAGTTCAGGTGCGTGGG
>JBDLTR010000014.1:0-14207 GCA_039805705.1 Pseudomonadota bacterium | reverse complement strand
GCTTCTTCCACCAGCTCGGTCAGCTCCTCGATGATGAAGGCGCCCTGGTTGGGGTTCTCGTTCTTGGCCAGGCCCCACTCGCGGTTGATGATGAGCTGGATGGCCATGGCGCGGCGCACCGAGTCTTCGGTGGGCGTCGTGATGGCTTCGTCGAACGCGTTGGTGTGCAGGCTGTTGCAGTTGTCGTAGATGGCGATCAGGGCCTGCAGCGTGGTGCGGATGTCGTTGAACTGGATCTCTTGGGCGTGCAGGCTGCGACCGCTGGTCTGGATGTGGTACTTGAGCTTCTGACTGCGCTCGTTGGCGCCGTACTTCTCCTTCATGGCCACGGCCCAGATGCGGCGCGCCACGCGGCCCAGCACGGTGTACTCCGGGTCCATGCCGTTGCTGAAGAAGAAGCTCAGGTTGGGCGCGAAGTCGTCAATGTGCATGCCGCGCGCCAGGTACGCCTCCACCAGCGTGAAGCCGTTGGAGAGCGTGAAGGCCAGTTGCGAGATCGGGTTGGCGCCGGCCTCGGCGATGTGGTAGCCGCTGATCGACACGCTGTAGAAGTTGCGCACATCGTGGTGCACGAAATACTCGGCAATGTCGCCCATCACCTTGAGCGAGAACTCGGTCGAGAAGATGCAGGTGTTCTGGCCCTGGTCTTCCTTGAGGATGTCGGCCTGCACCGTGCCGCGCACATTGGCCAGCACCCATTCCTTGATCTTGGCGGTCTCGGTCTCGGTGGGTTCGCGGCCGTTCTCGGCCTTGAACTTGTCGATGTTCTGGTCGATCGCCGTGTTCATGAACATGGCCAGGATGGACGGCGCCGGGCCGTTGATCGTCATCGAGACCGAGGTGGCCGGATTGCACAGGTCAAAGCCCGAGTACAGCACCTTCATGTCGTCCAGCGTGGCCACGCTCACGCCGGAGTTGCCCACCTTGCCGTAGATGTCGGGCCGCAGGTCGGGGTCGTTGCCATAGAGCGTGACAGAATCGAAGGCGGTGGACAGGCGTTTGGCCGGCATGCCTTCGGAGAGCAGCTTGAAGCGGCGGTTGGTGCGGAAGGGGTCGCCCTCGCCCGCGAACATGCGGGTCGGGTCTTCGCCCTCGCGCTTGAAGGCAAAGGTGCCGGCGGTGTACGGGTAGCTGCCCGGCACGTTGTCGAGCATCAGCCACTTGAGGATTTCGCCGTGGTCTTCGTACTGCGGCAGCGAGACCTTGCGGATGGTGGTGCCCGACAGGCTCTTGGTGGTCAGCGCGGTGCGGATTTCCTTGTCGCGGATTTTGACCACGTACTCGTCGCCCGCGTAGGCCTTTTGCATGTCGGGCCACTGGGCCAGCAGTTTCTTGGCCGCCGGGTCTTGCACGGCTTCACGGGCGGCGGCCAGGTCGAGTGCGGCTTCGGCGGCTTTGGCACGCCCCGGCTTGCCCTCTTCGAGCATCTGGGCAGCGGCACGCAGTTGCTGGATCTCGCGCGCGAGCTTGGCCTGTTCGCGCGCGCGCTTTTTGTAGCCGCGCACGGTGTCGCTGATCTCGGCCAGGTAGCGCGTGCGGGCCGGCGGCACGATGGGGGTCTGGTGCGTGGAGTGGCGCACATCGACCAGCGGCAGGCGGCCGTCGGTGACCTTCAGGCCCAGCTCGGCCAGGCGTTTTTTCAACGCCTGGTACAGCGCGGTGACGCCGTCGTCGTTGAAGCGCGCGGCCATGGTGCCGAACACCGGCATCTGCTCGGTCGGCACGGTCCAGGCTTCCTTGTTGCGCTGGACTTGCTTGGCCACGTCGCGCAGCGCGTCGCTGGCGCCCTTGCGGTCGAACTTGTTGATGGCGACGAACTCGGCGAAGTCGAGCATGTCGATTTTTTCGAGCTGGCTGGCGGCGCCGAATTCGGGCGTCATCACGTACATGGGCACATCGACGTGCGGCACGATGGCGGCGTCGCCCTGGCCAATGCCGGAGGTCTCGACGATCACCAGGTCAAAGCCGGCCACCTTGCAGGCGGCCACCACGTCGGGCAATGCGGCGCTGATTTCAGAGCCGAAGTCGCGCGTGGCCAGCGAGCGCATGAAGACGCGCGCACCTTTGGACCAGGGGCCGATGGCGTTCATGCGGATGCGGTCACCCAGCAGGGCGCCACCGCTCTTGCGGCGCGAGGGGTCGATCGAGATCACGGCCACGCGCAGCGCGTCGTCCTGGTCCAGGCGCAGGCGGCGCACCAGCTCGTCGGTCAGGCTGGACTTGCCCGCGCCACCCGTGCCGGTGATGCCGAGCACCGGCACTTGGGTTTTGGCGGCGGCCGCGCGCAGCGCTTCCACCACCTTGGCATCGGCCTTGCCGTTCTCGAGGGCAGTCATCAGCTGGGCCAGGGCGCGCCAGCTCATTTCGGTGTGGCCCTGGATGGCGTCGATCTTCTTGGGCGCGAGCGACGAAAAGTCCTTGTCGGCGCGCATCACCATCTCGCCGATCATGCCGGCCAGTCCCATTTTCTGGCCGTCTTCGGGGCTGTAGATGCGCACGCCGTGCTCGGCCAGCATGCGGATTTCGGCCGGCACGATCACGCCGCCGCCGCCACCAAAGACCTGGATGTTGCCGCCGCCGCGCTGCTTGAGCAGCTCGACCATGTAGGTGAAGTACTCGTTGTGGCCGCCTTGGTAGGAACTGACCGCGATGCCTTGCACGTCTTCCTGCAAGGCGGCGGTGACCACTTCGTCGACCGAGCGGTTGTGGCCCAGGTGGATGACCTCGGCGCCCATGCTTTGCAGGATGCGGCGCATGATGCCGATGGCGGCGTCGTGGCCGTCGAACAGGCTGGCAGCGGTGACAAAGCGCACCTTGTTCGTCGGGCGGTATTCGGCCAGGGCCTTGAATTCGGCGGACAGGTCGGTCATGGCGGGTCTCCAGGGCGGGGGATGGGCTGATTGACGTTTACGTTAACGTCAACCCAAAACCTGCATCTTAGCGGCTTGCAGCCCGGCTGTCACGGCCTGCGCTGCCCGACTGGGGAAAATGCCAGTGCCGTGAGGCGCTGGCCTGCGCTGCCGGGCGTCCTGCGCGTCGGTATCATCGGGCCCATCGCCGCTGTCTGCGGCCCTTTCCTTGCCGGAGCCCACCATGAGCCAAATCGTCGACCCGGAGAAGAAAAAAGCCCTGTGTGCACGCTTGGCCCGCATCGAAGGCCAGCTGCGCGGCTTGCAAAAGCTCATCGAGCAAGATGCCGACTGCGAAAAAGTGGCCCAGCAAATGGCGGCCGCCCGCAAGGCGCTGGACAAATCCTTTTTCTCCATGGTGGGCTGCATGATCGAGCAGGGCGACCAGTCGGCCGATCAGGTCGCCGAAATGCTGACCAAATTCGCCTGAGCGAGGACGCAACATGAGCGCCAACGACACGATGCAGGTGCGCCCAGCCCAGGGCTACGCCGGTGATGTGAGCCCCCAGCTGGCCTGGGCCTGGGTGCAAGCGGGGCAGGCCTTGCTGGTCGATGTGCGCAGCGATGCCGAACGGGCCTGGGTCGGCTTTGTGCCAGGGGCTCAGGCGCTGGCCTGGAAGCAGTGGCCCGGCATGACCCCCAACCCCGATTTCGATGCGGGCATCCAGGCTTTGTCTGTCCAGGGCAAAAAGCTGGTGCTGCTGTGCCGCAGCGGCGTGCGCTCGATCGCGGCCGCCCAGCGCGCCACCGAGCTGGGCATCGAGGCGTACAACATCCTCGAGGGCTTCGAGGGCGATCCCGATGGCCAGGCCCAACGCGGTCGCCTGGGCGGCTGGCGCTTCCATGGCTTGCCCTGGCAGCAAAATTAATGCCTTTTTACCCAAATGCAGACGGGTCTCGTTTTTAGATTTGTCTAAGACAGTCGCATAGGTGATACAAAAGGCCCGAATCGGCTTTTTACCGGGCGGACTTCAGTGAAAACCCGCTGGCGTGCGGCCAGGGCTTGAAAGACATTGAGGCCTCTTTCAACCGTCATCCTTTGGAGATCCGCATGCAAAACCAAAAGAAAAATGTCACCAACCGCCGTGGCATGCTCAAGGGCGCCGCTGTCGCCGCAGGCGCTTTGTCGGCCCCGATGATTGCCAAGGCGGACACCGTCACCCTGCGCTTGCAAAGCACATGGCCGGCCAAAGACATCTTCCACGAGTACGCCAACGACTTCGCCAAAAAGGTCAACGACATGGCCAGCGGCAAGCTCAAGATCGAGGTGCTGCCCGCGGGTGCCGTGGTGCCGGCCTTCCAGCTGCTGGACGCTGTCAACAAGGGCACTCTCGACGCCGGCCACGGCGTGATCGCTTACCACTATGGCAAGAACTCGGCCCTGGCGCTGTGGGGTTCGGGCCCGGCCTTTGGCATGGACCCCAACATGGTGCTCGCTTGGCACAACTACGGCGGCGGCAAGGCCCTGCTCGAAGAAATCTACAAGAGCCTGAACATCGACGTAGTCTCTTACCTGTACGGCCCGATGCCTTCGCAGCCTTTCGGCTGGTTCAAGAAGCCGATCGCCAAGGTCGAGGACATGAAGGGCATCAAGTTCCGCACCGTCGGTCTGGCGGTCGACATGTACACCGACATGGGTGCTGCGGTGAACCCGCTGCCCGGTGGCGAGATCGTCCCGGCTCTGGACCGTGGCCTGATCGACGGCGCTGAATTCAACAACGCCTCGTCTGACCGTGTGCTGGGCTTCCCCGATGTTGTCAAGAACTGCATGCTGCAAAGCTTCCACCAGAGCGGCGAGCAGTTCGAAATCTTGTTCAACAAGGGCAAGCTCAACGCACTGCCGGGTGAACTCAAGGCCATCATCGAGTACGCCGTGCAGGCGGCCAGTGCCGACATGAGCTGGAAAGCCATCGAGCGCAACTCCAAGGACTACGAAGAGCTCAAGAAGCAAGGCGTCAAGTTCTACAAGACGCCCGATGCCATCTTGCGCGCCCAGCTGGCCGCTTGGGACAAGATCATGGCCAAGAAGGGCGGCGAGAACGCTTTGTTCAAGAAGATCCTCGACTCGCAGCGTGCTTTTGCACAACGCGCCGGCCAATGGCAAAACGACTACATGGTCGATTTCAAGATGGCCTACAACCACTACTTCGGCAAAGGCAAGAAGGCCTGATGCTGGCCGCTTGACCTGCGGGGGGGCCTGTCGCCCCCCCTTTTTTTGTATGGAGTTTCAATGCAAAAAATCCTGTTGACGGTGGACCGTTTGTCCACCTGGTTCGGCAAGCTCGCCGCTTGGGCGGCGGTCTTGCTGACGTGTTTGATCAGCTGGGAAGTCTTTTCCCGCTACGTGCTCAACAAACCCCACGCCTGGGTGCTGGATGCACAGATCATGTTGTACGGCGTGCTGTTCATGATGGCGGGGGCGTACACCCTGGCCAAGAATGGCCATGTCCGCGGCGATGTGCTCTACGGCTTTTTCAAGCCGCGCACCCAGGCCACGATCGATCTGGTCCTCTACATCGTCTTCTTCCTGCCCGGCATCATCGCGCTGACCTGGGCGGGTTGGGGCTTTGCCAACGACTCCTTGGCCATCCGTGAGCAGACCTTCAACGCCGACCCTTTGCCGGTTTACCCCTTCAAATTCGTGGTGCCGATCGCCGGCTTTTTGCTGTTGCTGCAGGGCCTGGTGGAAATCGTGCGCTGTGTGATCTGTCTGCAAACCGGTGAGTGGCCTTCACGTGAAGAGGATGTGGAAGAGGTCGATGTCGACAAACTCAAGGAAATGGTCCATGTCAAGGACAGCGACATCGAGGCGCTGGACGCCTACGTGACCCGCAAGGGAGGCGCCCAATGAAAATCCGCAAAGAACTCTGGTTTGGCTTCATCCTGATGGGCATCATCGGCCTGGCCGCGCTGGGCATGGTGCTCAGCGTGGACAAGATGACCAATGGCCACTACGGCTTGCTGATGCTGTCGCTGGTGGTGGTCGCGATCATGCTGGGCTTTCCCACCGCGTTCACGCTGATGGGCATGGGCATGCTCTTTGCCTATTTCGCGTACCACTCGGGTGGCCAAACCGCGGGCGGGGCGATGAAGCAAACGCTGGACCTGATGGTGCAGCGGGCCTTCTCGGTCATGGGCAACGATGTGCTGATCTCGATCCCGCTGTTCGTGTTCATGGGCTATCTGGTCGAACGCGCCAACCTGATCGACAAGCTGTTCCGCAGCCTGCACCTGGCCCTGGCCCGTGTGCCGGGTTCGCTGGCCGTGGCCACCCTGGTCACCTGTGCCGTGTTTGCCACGGCCACCGGCATTGTGGGTGCGGTGGTGACGCTGATGGGGCTGCTGGCTTTGCCGCAGATGCTCAAGGCGGGCTATGACGTGCGTTTGTCGGCCGGCACCATCACCGCTGGCGGCTGTCTGGGCATCTTGATCCCGCCCAGCGTGCTGCTGATCGTGTATGGCGCGACCGCCGGCGTGTCGGTGGTGCAGCTTTACGCGGGCGCCTTCTTCCCCGGCATCATGTTGGCCGGCCTCTACATCCTGTACGTCATCATCATGGCGCGCATCAAGCCCGAATGGGCGCCGCCTTTGAGTGCTCAGCAGCGCATCGTGCCTTTGCCGAAGCCCCTGGTGCAAGCGGGCGCTGAGCCCGCCAAGCGCGCGCTCACCGACCTGATCGCCGTCCTCAAGGGCCAGCGCAACGCCGGTGTCTCCACCCGCTACTTGTTGGGGCAGCTGGGCATTGTGTTGATGCCTGCGGTGCTGTTTGCGGTGGTGTCCGTGGCCAGCTACCAGAGCGTGACGCAAGTCACGCCGGTGGAAGAGGTCAGCGAGCTGCAGTCGATGAACGACGACGCCGACAAGGCCGAACCGCAAGAAGGCGGTCTGGCCGAGCCCGAAGGCGCCCAGCAGGTCGAGAAAGACGAAGGCCTGCCCTTGCCCCCGGGCAGCGACAACACCCCGGCCAAGGCCGAGGCCAGCGAGCCTGCTGCGGCCACCGCACCGGCATCTGCCAGCGCCGGGGCAACCGGCACACCCGCCGCCACCACACAAGCCGCACCGACGGGTTACTGGATCGGCCTGGGTGTTGGGGCGGCCGCCATGCTGGCGTTTTACGCGGTGCTCAGCTACGCACGGCTTGAAATCTTCAAGATGCTGCTGTCAAGTTTCTTCCCGCTCTTGGTGCTGATCCTGGCGGTGCTGGGGTCGATCGTGTTTGGCCTGGCCACGCCGACCGAAGCGGCGGCGGTGGGTGCTCTGGGCGGCTTTGTGTTGGCAGCGGCCTACCGGCAGCTGACCTTCAATGTGGTCAAAGAATCGGTGTTCCTGACGGCCAAGACCAGCGCCATGGTCTGCTGGCTGTTCGTCGGTTCGGCCATTTTCTCGGCCGCATTCGCCCTGCTGGGCGGCCAAGAGCTGGTGGAGCAGTGGGTCTTGGGCATGAACTTGAGCAAAACCGAGTTCCTGATCCTGAGCCAGGTCATCATTTTCATCTTGGGCTGGCCGCTGGAGTGGACCGAGATCATCGTGATCTTCATGCCGATCTTCATCCCACTGCTGGACAACTTTGGCGTCGACCCGTTGTTCTTCGGCTTGTTGGTGGCGCTGAACCTGCAGACCGCCTTCCTGAGCCCGCCGGTGGCCATGAGCGCGTTCTACCTCAAGGGGGTGAGCCCGCCCCATGTCACGCTCAACCAGATCTTTGCGGGCATGCTGCCGTTCATGGGCATCCAGGTGCTGGCGATCGTGCTGCTGTACCTGTGGCCGCAAATCGGTCTGTGGTTGCCGCAAGTGCTCTACAAGTGACGACTGACGGGCGCGCCCCGATGGGCGCGCCTTGTGCAAGGCTGTGGTGGTCCACCACAGCCTTCTTTTTTGGGGTGTGGGCCCTTCACCCCAGCCATGGTTTGGCGAGGCCTTGGGGGCCGCAGGGGCAGCCGTTATCATGCGGCCATGAATTTCCTGGCGATCGACGTCGGCAACACCCGCCTCAAGTGGGCCCTCTACGATCGGGCCCATCCGCAAGCCCAGTTGCTGGCGCAGGGGGCCGAGTTCCTGGAGAACATCGACCGCTTGGGCGATGGCGCTTGGGACCTGCTGCCCGCGCCCGAGCGCATGCTCGGCTGCATCGTTGCCGGCGACGCGGTGCGGCGCCGCGTGCAAGAGCAGATGGAGCTGTGGGACGTCAACCCGCAGTGGGTCGTGGCCAGCCAGGCCGAGGCCGGCCTGATCAATGGCTATGACCACCCCTCCCGCTTGGGCGCAGACCGTTGGGTGGCGATGGTCGGTGCGCGCCAGCGCATGCTGGCGCAAGGCGCACCCAGGCCTTTGGTGGTGGTGATGGTGGGCACCGCCGTGACGGTCGAAGCGATTGACCAGCACGGCAAATTTTTGGGCGGCTTGATCTTGCCGGGCCACGGCATCATGCTGCGCGCCCTCGAGTCGGGCACAGCGGGGCTGCACGTGCCCACCGGCGAAGTCAAACTCTTTCCCACCAACACCAGCGACGCGCTGACCAGCGGCGGCACCTTCGCGATCGCGGGCGCTTGCGAGCGCATGGTGCAACACCTGCGCGAACACACCGGCATGGAGCCTTTGTGCATCATGACCGGTGGCGCGGGCTGGAAGATGGCGCCGAGCATGGCCATCCAGTTCGAGCTGGTGGACAACCTGATTTTCGATGGCCTGCTGACCCTGGCGAGCTTGCGTTTCGCCTGAGCCTCAATCGCCGCTGGGGCCCGCCTGTCCGTAGGCCGAGGTCAGCGCGCTCATGTGGGCTTGCAGCTGGGCGCTGCTCAGGTAGGGGGTGAGCAAGCCCAGCACATGTTGCGCCCCCCGCCCCATGGCCAGGCTGGCGCGCTCGGGCTCCATCGCGCGGCGCGGGTCGCGCACGTACTCGTAGCTCAACCAGTACGTCACCATCACCGCCATGCTGGTGGCCAGGGTGTCGATGTGCTCGGCGCTGATCTGCATCACCCCGGCCGAGGCCAAAGCCTCGAGCATGTCCCGCAGCGCCGCATTTTTGCGGTCCAGCACCGCATGGAAATGCGTCTCCAGGTGCCGGTTGCCCGAGAGCAGGTGGTTGAGGTCGCGGTACAGGAAGCGGTGGTTCCAGACCTTTTCAAACAGCGTGTGCAGGAAGAACCAGGCGTCTTCGATGTCCTGCACATCGCCCCCGGCCTCCAGCAGAGAGAGCATGCCGACCTCGTACTGGTCGTAGAGGTGGTTGACCAGCTTGTCTTTGGCCGGGAAGTGGTAGTACAGATTGCCCGGGCTGATGCCCAGCTCCGACGAAATCATCGTCGTCGAGACATGCGGCTCGCCGTAGCGGTTGAACAGATCGAGCGTGACGCTGGCGATCCGTTCGGCCGTGCGGCGCGGGGCTTTCTTGGCCATGCGGGTGGCGGCGTCAGCCCTGGCGTGCGCGCTTGCGCGCCGGGCTCGAGGTGGCTTTGGCCGCTGGTTGACTGCTCGCCAGGCGCGCCTCGAGGTCGGCCACCCGCGCTTGCAGCTCGGCGATGTCTTGCAAGGTGGGCATGCCCAAGCGGTGCAGGGCCCGCGCCACGCGCTCTTCGAACACATGCTCGAGCTTGTCGATGCGGCCGCTGGCCTGTTGGCCAAAATTTTGCGTCAGCTGGGTCAGCCGCTCGGTGGCCTCGGCAAAGCGTTGCTGGGCTTCTTGCTGGCTTTTTTGCTGGAAGGCCAGGCCGTCGCTGACCAGGGTTTCAAACGCCTTGCTGCCTTGGGCTTGCGCCTGTGCCATGGCGCCCAGGCCGGCCAGCCAGATCTGGTGGCTCGAGAGCGCGTGCATGCCCGCGGGCAATGGGGGCGAGGCTGCGGTGTCGGGGGCGGAGGGGGATGCAGGTTTTTTGGCCATGGCGGCTACCAGTGAGAGGGGGCGGGGGTTCTAAAATCCACAAAGCGCCACCCCGTTCAGGCGGCGATGTCTTTATACACCCATGACCATTCTCGTGACTGGCGGCGCCGGCTTCATCGGCGGCAACTTCGTGCTCGACTGGCTGGCCGGTGGCGACGAGCCGGTGGTCAACCTCGACAAGCTCACCTATGCGGGCAACCGCGAAACCCTGGCGAGCCTGCAAGGCGATCTTCGGCACATCTTTGTGCAGGGCGACATCGGTGACGCGGCGGTGGTGCAGCGCTTGCTGGCCGAGCACCAACCGCGTGCGGTGATCAACTTCGCGGCCGAGAGCCACGTCGACCGCTCGATCCACGGCCCCGGCGAATTCATCCAGACCAACATCGTGGGCACCTACCACCTGCTTGAATCGGTGCGGGGGTATTGGAATGGCTTGCCCGGGCCCCAGAAGGCGGCCTTTCGCTTTTTGCACGTCTCGACCGACGAGGTGTATGGCTCCCTGTCCAAGGACGATCCGGCCTTTGCCGAAACGAACCGCTACGAGCCCAACAGCCCGTACTCCGCCAGCAAAGCCGCCAGCGACCATTTGGTGCGCGCCTGGCACCACACCTACGGCTTGCCGGTACTGACCACCAACTGCAGCAACAACTACGGTCCCTACCATTTCCCCGAAAAACTCATCCCGCTGATGATCGTCAACGCGCTGGCGGGCAAGCCCTTGCCGGTCTATGGCGATGGCATGCAGGTGCGTGACTGGCTGTATGTGAAAGACCACTGCAGCGCGATCCGCCGCGTGCTCGAAGCCGGGCGCCTGGGCGAGACCTACAACGTGGGCGGCTGGAACGAGAAGCCCAACATCGAGATCGTGCACACCGTGTGTGCGCTGCTCGATGAGCTGCGGCCCAAGGCCGACGGCAGCCGCTACGCCACACAGATCAGTCATGTGACCGACCGCCCGGGCCACGACCGCCGCTACGCCATCGATGCGCGCAAGCTCGAACGCGAGTTGGGCTGGAAGCCGGCCGAGACCTTCGAGACCGGCATCCGCAAGACGGTGCAGTGGTACCTCGACAACCCCCAGTGGGTGCAGAACGTGCAAAGCGGTGCCTACCGTGCGTGGGTGAGCCAGCAGTACGCGTAACAATGGCCATTCCCGGGTTTGACCAGGGAGTCCATGGATCCTCGGGCCAAGCCCGAGGATGACAAGGAGATGTTTTGAGGATTTTGTTGTTGGGCAAAAACGGCCAGGTCGGCTGGGAACTGCAGCGCAGCCTCAGCGTGCTGGGTGAGCTGGTGGCGCTGGACCGCCACAGCGATCCGTGCGGCGATTTGGCCCAACCCCAGCGCTTGGCCCAGACCGTGCGCAGCCTGCGTCCTGATGTGATCGTCAACGCCGCCGCCCACACCGCCGTCGACAAGGCCGAGGCCGAGGTGGAACTGGCGCGCACGCTCAACGCCAGCGCACCCGCTGCGCTGGCGCAGGCCGCGGTCGAAACCGGCGCCTGGTTGGTGCATTACTCGACCGACTATGTGTTCGACGGCAGTGGCACTCGCCCCTGGCGGGAGGACGATGCCACCGGGCCGCTGGGCGTGTATGGCCGGACCAAGCTCGAGGGCGAGCAGGCGATTGCGGCCAGCGGCTGCAAGCACCTGGTCTTTCGCACCAGCTGGGTCTATGCCGCGCGCGGTGGCAACTTCGCCAAAACCATGTTGCGCCTGGCGCAAGAGCGCGAGCGCCTGACGGTGATCGACGACCAGCACGGTGCGCCCACCGGCGCCGACCTGATCGCCGATGTGACGGCGCACGCCATCCGCGCGGCGCTGCACCAGCCCGCACTGTCGGGCCTGTACCACCTGGTGGCTGGCGGCGAGACCAGCTGGCACGGCTACGCCAGCCACGCGATCGCCCGCGCCCGTGAACTGCGGCCCGACCTGGCCTGGAAAGTCCAGGAAATCGCCCCGGTGCCGACCAGCGCGTTCCCGACGCCCGCCCAACGCCCGCTCAACTCGCGCCTGGACACGCGCAAACTCCAACAGGCCTTCGGCTTGACCCTGCCGCACTGGCAGCGCGGTGTGGAGCGACTGCTGTCCGAAATGGTGTGATCTGGCTGCGGCACAATGCCCGTCCAAGCCCTCAACCTGAACCGATATGACCGACACCACCGTGACCCCTGAGCAGCAGGCCCAGATCCTGGCCCAGGCCATGCCCTACATCCGCAAGTTCCACGGCAAGACCCTGGTCATCAAATACGGCGGCAACGCCATGACCGACCCGGCGCTGCAGCAGGCCTTTGCCGAAGACGTGGTGCTGCTCAAGCTGGTCGGCATGAACCCGGTGGTGGTGCACGGTGGCGGCCCGCAAATCGAGGGCTTGCTGCAGCGCCTGGGCAAGAAGGGCGAATTCATCCAGGGCATGCGCGTGACCGATGCCGAGACCATGGAAGTGGTCGAATGGGTGCTCGGCGGCGAAGTGCAGCAAGACATCGTGGGCATGATCAACCGCGCCGGCGGCAAGGCGGTGGGCCTCACGGGCCGCGATGGTGGGCTGATCCGCGCCAAAAAGCTGCGCCTGGTCGACAGCCAGGACCCGAGCAAAGAACACGATGTGGGCCAGGTCGGCGAGATCGAGAGCATCGACCCCTCGATCCTCCAATGCCTGCAAGACGACGCCTTCATCCCCGTGGTCAGCCCGATCGGCTTTGGCGTGAACAACGAGAGCTACAACATCAATGCCGACGTGGTGGCCGCCAAATTGGCGATGGCGCTGCAGGCCGAGAAGCTGCTGATGCTCACCAACATCCGTGGCGTGCTGGACAAAGAGGGCCAGCTGCTGACCGAACTCACGGCCCGCCGCATCGACGAACTCTGTGCCGACGGCACCATCAGCGGCGGCATGATCCCCAAGATTGCCGGCGCGCTCGATGCCGCCAAGAGCGGGGTGAATGCGGTGCACATCATCGACGGCCGCGTGCCGCACGCCATGTTGCTCGAAGTCCTGTCCGAGCAGGCCTTTGGCACCATGATCAAGAGCCGCTGACCGTCGCGCCATGCCCCAGGACCTGCCTTCCGATTTTGCCGAGGCGCCGTCGGCGCCGGCGCGCAAACGGCCGCGCCCAGGCGAGCGGCGCCAGCAAATTTTGCAGACGCTGGCGACCATGCTGGAGCAACCCGGCGCCGAGCGGGTGACCACCGCCGCGCTGGCCGCACGCATTGGCGTGAGCGAGGCGGCGCTGTACCGCCACTTCGCCAGCAAGGCCCAGATGTTCGAGGCCCTGATCGAGTTCGTCGAGCAGTCCTGCATGGGCCTGATCCGACAGGTCACCGACCGCGAGCCCGTGGGCGCTGGACAAGCGGGGCGCATCGTGGCCTTGCTGCTGCAATTCGCGGAAAAAAATCCTGGCATGTGCCGCGTCATGACCGGTGACGCGCTGATCCTCGAGCACGAGCGCCTGCAGCAGCGCGTGAACCTGCTGATGGACAAAATCGAGGCCCAGCTGCGCCAATCGCTGCGCGAGGCACAGGCCGAGTCGGCCACCCCCAGCGTGGACACCCAGGTCGCGGCCTCCGTGCTGCTGGCCTTCATGCTGGGCCGCTTGCAGCGTTTCGTGCGCTCGGGCTTTGTCCGCTTGCCCACCGATCACCTCCAGGCGAGCTTGGCGCGCCTGCTCTCAACCCAGAAGGAGACCCCATGAAACTCGTCCGCTACGGCCAGCCCGGCAAGGAAAAACCCGGCCTCATCGATGCCCAGGGGCGCTTGCGCGACCTCTCGGGTGTGGTGTCCGACATCGGCCCTGAGCAGCTGTCGGACAAAAGCCTGGCCAAGCTGGCCAAGCTCAACCCCGAGAAGCTGCCGCTGGTGCGGGGCGCCAAGCGCATGGGCTGCCCGGTCGCGGGCGTGGGCAAGTTCGTGGCCATCGGCCTGAACTACGCCGACCACGCGGCCGAGGCCGGCATGCCGCTGCCCAAGGAGCCCATCGTCTTCCTGAAAGCCACCAGCTGCATCCAGGGCCCGGACGACGATGTGATGCTGCCCAAGGGCTCGAAGAAAACCGATTGGGAAGTCGAACTGGGCGTGGTGATCGGCACCCGCGCGCGCTACGTGTCGCAAAAAGACGCGCTGCAGCACGTGGCCGGCTACTGCGTGGTCAACGATGTGAGCGAGCGCGAATACCAGATCGAGCGCGGCGGCACCTGGGACAAGGGCAAGGGCTGCGACACCTTCGGCCCGATTGGCCCCTGGCTGGTCACGCGCGACGAGGTGCCGAACCCGCAGAAGCTCGACATGTGGCTGGACGTGAACGGTCAGCGCATGCAGACCGGCAGCACCCGCACCATGATCTTCGGCGTGGCCAAGCTGGTGAGCTACCTGAGCCAGTTCATGACCCTGATGCCTGGTGACGTGATCACCACCGGCACCCCGC
>JBDLTR010000013.1:0-6906 GCA_039805705.1 Pseudomonadota bacterium | reverse complement strand
CATGGCGGATCAGAAAGAGCGGGGCAGGCCGAGCAGGTGTTCGGCCACGTAGGCAAAGATCATGTTGGTCGAGACCGGCGCCACCTGGTACAGGCGCGTCTCGCGGAACTTGCGTTCGATGTCGTACTCGCAGGCAAAGCCAAAGCCGCCGTGCGTTTGCAGGCAGACGTTGGCGGCCTCCCAGCTGGCCTTGGCCGCGAGGTACTTGGCCATGTTCGCTTCGGCACCGGCGTGCCGGTGCGCGTCGATTTTTTCGCAGGCCCTCCAGCGCATCAGGTTGGCCGCCTCGAGCTCGATGTAGGCCTCGGCGATGGGGAACTGCACGCCCTGGTTTTGCCCGATGGGGCGGCCGAACACCACGCGTTCGCTGGCGTAGCGGCGCGCACGCTCGATGAACCAGTGGCCGTCGCCAATGCACTCGGCGGCGATCAGCGTGCGCTCGGCGTTCAGACCATCGAGCAGGGTCTTGAAGCCCAGGCCTTCTTCGCCCAGCAGCGCGTCTTCGGGGATTTCCAGCGCGTCGAAAAACAGCTCGTTGGTTTCGTGGTTGACCATGTTGCGGATCGGCCGCACCGTCAGGCCTTGCCCCACCGCCTGGTGCAGGTCGATGAGAAAGCACGAAAGACCATCGGAACGCTTTTGGACCTGATCGACCGGCGTGGTGCGCGCCAGCAAGATCATCAGGTCGCTGTGCTGGATGCGCGAGGTCCAGACCTTCTGGCCGTGGATGACCCAGCGGCCGTCCTGGCGCACCGCGCTGGTCTTGAGCTGGGTGGTGTCAGAGCCGGTGCTCGGCTCGGTCACGCCCATCGATTGGATGCGCAGCTCGCCGGCGGCGATGCGTGGCAAGAACTTCTCTTTTTGCGCCGCCGAGCCGCTGCGCACGATGGCGTTCATCACGTACATCTGGCCGTGGCAGGCGCCGGCGTTGCCGCCCGAGCGGTTGATCTCTTCCATGATGACCGAGGCCTCGGCCATCGACAGGCCCGAGCCGCCATATTCTTGAGGGATCAGCGCGGCCATCCAGCCGGCTTGCGTCAGGGCGTTGACAAAGGCTTCGGGGTAGGCGCGCTGCTCGTCGATCTGGCGGTGGTATTCGTCGGGAAACTGCGCGCAGAGGTCGCGCACCGCGTCGCGGATGGCCTGGTGGGGGTCGTGGGTCATGGGGGTGGGCATCACAAGCAGGGTCAGGCCAGCTCGGCGCTGGCGTCCATGGCCAGATGGCCTTCGGGGGTGGTGGCCCACAGCCGCACCGTGCGGTCGGTGTCCATGCGGCCGTGCAGCTGGAACGGTGCCAGGTCGAAGATCGGCCGCAGGGCCTTGAAGGCAAAGCGGCGCACCTGCGCGGTGGGCAGCTCGCGGCGCAGCAGGTCGAGCAAGAGCGTGGCGATCAGCGGGCCATGCACGACCAGGCCTGGGTAGCCCTCGACTTCGGTCACGTAGCGGCGGTCGTAGTGGATGCGGTGGCCGTTGAAGGTCAGGGCCGAGTAGCGGAACAACAGCACATCGTCGGGCCGGACCTCGCGCGTCCACTGCGCGCTCGGCGGCGCTGGCTGCGCGGGCGCTGCCGGCTCGCCGGGGCTGGGCAGGCCGCGGTAAACGATGTCGTGCGTTTCATGGATCGCCAGCTGCCCTTCGGCGCGGATCTCGTGCTGCACCACCACGAACACCAGCGGCCCGTGGCGGCCTTCTTTGAGCCGCACATCGGCGATGCGCGAATGGCGGCTGATGGCCTGGCCGGCGCGCATGGGCGCCAGAAACTCGAACTGGCTGCCTGCCCACATGCGCCGCGGCAGCGGCACCGGGGGCAAAAAACCGCCGCGCTGCGGATGGCCGTCGGGGCCGAGCGCGCTTTGGCGCTGCAGCGGCAGGAAATACAGCCAGTGCCAGCAGGGCGGCACTGCGCTGCCCAGGTCGATGGCGACGTCGTCGCGGTCGAGCGTGGCGCTGAGCGCGCGCAGCGGCACCACGGTGGCCACGTCGTGGACCGATTCGCTGCGGCCGATCCAGCCGCGCAGGTGTTCGATGTCGAGCTTCATGGGCCAGGTTCGGCAAGGGCGATGGGCGCGATTGTGGGCGACCCTGGCCTATTCGTAAAATACTTGTTCAATCTACTCGCTAGCTGTTTGGCATATACAAAGACCGGGCATGGAACTGCGGCAACTGCGTTACTTTTTGGGCGTCTGCGAAGCGGGCAGCCTGCTCAAGGCCTCGGCCAGGCTGCACATCGCGCAGCCCGCACTCGGGCAGCAGATCAGCGCGCTGGAAGAAGAGCTAGGGGTCAAGTTGTTCACGCGCTCGACGCGCGGCATGGCGCTCACCCCTGAGGGCCGCAGCTTTGCCGAACACGCCAAGCTGGTGCTGACCGATGCCGACCGCGCCAAAGAGGCGGTGCGTCAGCTGGCGGCCGAGCCGCAAGGCCGCGTGGTGTTGGGCCTGCCGACCACGGTGGCGCTGGTCGCCACGGTGCCCATCGTGCAGGCCTGCCGTGCGCGTTACCCGCGCATCCAGCTGCAGGTGATCGAGGCCTACAGCGGCTTTTTGCGCGAGTGGCTGCAGATAGGGCGGCTCGATCTGGCCCTGCTGTTTGGCGACGCGCCCGAGCCCGAGCTGCTCAAACGCGTGCTGCTCGAAGAGCCGCTGGCGCTGGTGGCCCCGCCCAGCGGGCCCGCCGGTGCGCCGCGCCTGGCCCAGACACCGCGCCTGCGCCAGCTGGCCGCGCTCGACATGGTGCTGCCCGGGCGCGAGCATGGGCTGCGCCGCATCATCGACGAGGCCTGCGCGCAGCAGGGCATTGCACTGAACGTGGTGGCCGAAATCGACTCGCTCACCAGCGTCAAGAAGGCCGTGGCCGCCGGGCTGGGCCACACCATCCTGTCACCGTCTTCGGTCACCGAGGAGGTGGCCGCCGGGCAACTGCAGGCGCGCACCATCGCCGAAGCCAGCATGCGCCGGCGCGTGGTCTGCGCCAGCCACATCATGCGGCCCAGCACGCCGGCCAGTGCCGCCGTCATCGGCCTGGTCACCGACCTGATCCGCGGCATGGTCGGCTCAGGCGTTTGGCCGGGACAGTGGATCGGTGAGGTGCGCGCGCCGTGAGCCCAGGCCCCAAGCGGCCAAAAAAAAGCGCCCCGGGTGGGGGCGCTGTGAGTCAAGAGGTCGGGCAACTGCAAAGCCTGACCACCGCAGTGTACTGTATATATAAACAGTTTTCTGGTTCGGGGGCTTCACTCCCCCCGCACCGTCAGCACCGCCACCGGCGCCATGCGGATGATTTGCTCGGCGCCGCTGCCCAGCAGCACCCGGCCGACGCCGCGGCGGCCGTGCGTGCCCACCACGATCAGGTCGGCGCCCCATTGGACGGCTTCATCGGCCACGGTTTGGCCCAGGCGCTGGCCCGGCTGGTCCACCAGGCGGGTGTCGGCCGGCACGTTCTGGGCCTGCGCCGCGATCACCGCGTTTTGCAGCACCTGGGTGCCTTGCTGGCGCGCCGAGGCCAGCAACTCACCCGAGTATTCGTAGCTGCTCAGGTAGGCCAGCTCGTCGATGGCGTGCAGCGCGCGCACCTGGGCATGGCCGTCCTTGGCCAGCTGCAGGGCGTAGTCCAGGGCTTTGTTGGCGGTGCTGCTGCCGTCGACCGGCACGAGGATTTTGCGAAAAGGGGGCATGGGTTTTCTCCGAGGGTTCTGGGGCATGGCGCAAGCCGCGCAGCACAGGCACAGGCCAGGCGCGCGCAGCCATGCTAGGCGCGGGGGCCAGCCACGCGCCATAGACCAGAGGGTGTAGCGGGGCTCAGAAATCGGGTGCGCTGGGTGCTGTGGCGCACCGCGGGCGCGGGAGGCCTTGGCCATGATCGCGGCCCATGACAACAAACCCACCCAGGAGACCGAACATGCCCCTGCACCCGATCCCCGCCAGCGTGGTCGCCAGCCTGCTGGCCGTGACCGCCTCGGCCTGGTCTTTGCCGCTCACGGCCACCGAACGCGGCAAGACCGAATACCTGCACCAGTGCGCCAGCTGCCACGGCGCCGCGGCCACGGGCGAGGGCCCTTTGCGCCCCTTTTTGGTCAAGCCGCCCTCGGACCTGACCACCCTGGCGCAACGCCATGGCGGCACCTTTCCCCAACAGCAGGTGCGCGAGACCATCGACGGGCGCGGCCTGCAAGCGCCTGGCCCGCACGGCACGCGCGAGATGCCGGTGTGGGGCCAGCGCTTTCGGCAAGAAGCACAGCAAACGCCCGCGGGCCGCTACCAGCCCGAGCGCCGTGCGCGCCAGCGCGTCGACGCCCTGGTCGACTACCTGCGTTCGGTGCAGGAGTGAGGATCAGACCACCAGCGGGGTGGCGGCGCCGTCCATGCTGATCGACACCCCGGTGATGTAGCTGGCCGCGTCGCTGGCCAAAAAGACCACGGCGCGCGCGATCTCTTCGGGCTCGGCCATGCGCCCGAGCGGGATGCGGGCGACCGCGCGCTGCATGGCCTCTTGCACCGCGATGCCCTGGGCGCGCGCATCGGCGGCCATGCCTTCTTGCAGGCGACCCGTGAGTGTGAGGCCGGGGTTGACCGCGTTCACGCGCACGCCCTTGGGGCCATAGGCCGCGGCCAGGCCGGCGCTGGCCAGCATCAGCGCCGCA
This sequence comes from Pseudomonadota bacterium, assembly GCA_039805705.1. GTDB lineage: Bacteria > Pseudomonadota > Gammaproteobacteria > Burkholderiales > Burkholderiaceae_C > Limnohabitans_A. Next base: position 2,272 of record JBDLTR010000013.1, on the reverse strand, counting down.
TTGGCCGCACCGCCCGGCAAATGGATGGGGCTGGCCACCTTGCCGCCATTGCCCACCACATTGACCACGCTGCCGCGCCCGCGCGCGCCCATGCGGCGGATGCAGGGGTCGAGCATGTGGAGGGTGCTGAAGTACTTGGCCTGCATGGCGTCGTGCCAGGCCTGGGGCGTGAGTTCGGGCGCGGGCGTGCGCTTGGCGGCGCCGGCCGAATTGACCAGCACATCGACCGGGCCCAAAGCGGCCTCGGCATCGTCGAGCGCGGCCAGTGCGGCGGCCGCGTCGCACAGGTCGGCGGCCACGGTGTGCACCCGCTCGGCCGGGTGCTGCGTGGCCAGTTGCGCGCGCGCCGCTTGCAAATGGGCCGGGTCGCGCGAGACCAGGCTCACGCGCGCGCCCTCGGCCAAGAAGGCCTGGGCGCAGGCCAGGCCAATGCCTTTGCTGCCACCGGTGATGAGGACGTGTCGGTCTTTCAGATGCAGTTGCATGGGCGTGTCTTGACAGGATGGGGGCCCGATTGGAGCATGGCGGCGAGGGGCCGGCTGTCCCGTTTGAAAATTACGATTAGGTAAATTCATTTATCTATAGTAAATTACGGCCCGTGCCATCCGGGCAGGGGTCCGGGCGGCTTTTCACCACGACAGGAGACCGCCGATGGGGGCTTACGTCAACCCGATCTATCCGTACAAGGCGCCGACCGACCTGAAGGTCACGCCGCCGCTGCGCAAACCGCTGATCGTCATCGGCGCCGGCCCTGTGGGCCTGGCCGCTGCGGTCGATGCCCGGCTCAAAGGGCTGGAGGTGCTGGTGCTCGACGACGACAAGACCGTCTCGGTCGGCTCGCGCGCCGTGTGCTACGCCAAGCGCGCGCTCGAAGTGCTCGACCGCCTGGGCGTGGGCCAGCCGGTGTGTGACCTGGGCGTGAGCTGGAACGTGGGCCGCACCTTCCTCGAGGAGCAAGAGGTTTACCAGTTCAACCTGGTGCCCGAGCCCGGCCACAAACGCCCGGGCATGGTCAACCTGCAGCAGTACCACATCGAAGAAATGCTGATCGCGCGCGCGCTCGAGCTGGGCGCCGACATCCGCTGGCAGCACAAGGTCACGGCGGTCACGCGCCACGACGACCACGCCAGCCTGACGGTGGAAACGCCCGACGGCAGCTTCGACATCGAGGCCGATTGGCTGGTGGTGGCCGATGGTGCGCGCAGCCCGATCCGCCGCCACCTGGGCTTGGACATCGAGGGCCGCGTGTTCCAGGACCGCTTTTTGATCGCCGACGTCATCATGAAGGCCGACTACCCGGCCGAGCGCTGGTTCTGGTTCGACCCGCCCTTCCACCCCAACCAGAGCGTGCTGCTGCACAAGCAAAGCAACAACGTCTGGCGCATCGACTTCCAGCTCGGCTGGGACGCCGACCCCGAGGAAGAAAAGAAACCCGAAAAAGTCATCCCGCGCCTGCAGGCCATGCTCGGCGACGACCGGCCGTTTGAGCTGGAGTGGGTCAGCATCTACACCTTCCAGTGCCGCCGCATGACCGACTTCCGCCACGGCCGCGTGCTGTTCGTGGGCGATGCGGCGCACCAGGTCTCGCCCTTTGGCGCGCGCGGCGCCAACTCGGGCTTCCAGGACGTGGATGATCTGATCTGGAAACTCGCCCTGGTCATGCAAGGCCAGGCCAGCGAGCGGCTGCTGGACACCTACGCGCTCGACCGCCAGTTCGCAGCCGACGAGAACATCATGAACTCGACGCGCTCGACCGACTTCATCACGCCCAAGAGCCGCACCAGCAAAACCTTCCGCAACGCGGTGCTGGCGCTGGCCAAGCAGCACCCGTTCGCGCGCAAGCTGGTCAATTCGGGCCGCCTGTCGGTGCCGTCCTTCCTCACCTCATCGCGCCTGAACACCCCGGATGCCGATGCTTTTGAGGGCAATATGGTCCCCGGCGCGCCGATGGACGACGCGCCGGGGCAGGTCCAGGGCCAGGACGCCTGGCTGCTTGACCAGGTCGGTCAGGGCTTTGCGTGCCTGCTGTTCGCCGACGCCGCCCCCTCGGCCGCGGTGCTGGCGCAGCTGCAGGCGCTGCCAACGGCGGCGCTGCCGGTCACGCCGCTGGTGGTGGCGCCGCGTGCGCTGGACCTGCCGGGCGTGACCGTGCTCGTCGACGCACAAGGCTGGATGGCCAAGCGCTACGACGGCAAAGCCGGCACCTGCTACCTGCTGCGCCCCGACCAGCACGTGGTGGCGCGTTGGCGCGCTTTCGATGCCGCCCAGCTCC
>JBDLTR010000012.1:0-11246 GCA_039805705.1 Pseudomonadota bacterium | reverse complement strand
GCAGGTCGTCGTTGGAGATGCGCTTGATGCCCCAGCGCATGCCTTGTGCGCTGTTGGGGCTGTCGGCGTCTGGCGGTCCGAACATGGCCAGGCACTTCCACCACCAGCGGTTGACGGCGTCCTGCACCATGTCCTTCTGGGCCTGGGTGCCCTGCATCATCACCAGCAGGGCTTCGTAGCCCTGCCGCTGGTGGAAGGACTCTTCCTTGCACACGCGCACCATGGCGCGGGCGTACGGCCCGTAAGAGCAGCGGCACAGCGGGATCTGGTTCATGATGGCCGCGCCATCGACCAGCCAGCCGATCACGCCCACATCGGCCCAGTTGAGCGTGGGGTAGTTGAAGATCGAGCTGTACTTGGCCTTGCCGCTGTGCAGGGCGTCCAGCATCTGGTCGCGGCTGGTGCCCAGGGTTTCAGCGGCGCTGTACAGGTACAGGCCGTGGCCGCCTTCGTCTTGCACCTTGGCGATCAGGATGGCCTTGCGCTTGAGGCTGGGGGCGCGGCTGATCCAGTTGCCCTCGGGCAGCATGCCGACGATTTCGCTGTGGGCGTGCTGGCTGATCTGGCGCACCAGGGTCTTGCGGTAAGCGTCCGGCATCCAATCGCGCGGCTCGATGCGGCCGTCGGCGTCGATGCGGGTGTCGAATTGGGCTTGCAGCGCTTGCTCTTCGGCGCTTTGCGGTTTGGCGACGGCCTTGAGGCCAGCCGATTTGGCGTCGTCCTGGTCAGAGACGCTGAAGGATTGCGTGTACATGGGCTTCTCCATCGCCACCGGGTCAGGGGCGTGGAGCGCAGTATAGCGATTAACCGACCGATCGGTCGGTTAATTTTGACTGGGATTTTCCCTGAGCCGGTTCAGGCGCCACCGGCCTCGACCTGCCAGCCCTTGCCTTGCCCCCGTGCGAGGGCCGGCCCCACCACCCCGAGGGCCGCGCGCAATTGTTCGGCCAGGGTGTACGGCGGGTTGATCACGAACATGCCGCTGGCCGACAGGCCCGTATCGCCTTCTTGCCCGCGGCCAATCGCCAAGGTGGCGTGCAACCAGCTGCGGCTGGCCTGGTTGGCCAGGGTTTTGAGGCGACGCGGCAATTCGTGCGCTTCGGGGCGCGGGATGATGGGGTACCAGACCAGGTAAGTGCCCGTGGGAAAGCGCTTGAGGCTGTCCTGGATGACCTGGGCCACCTTGGCGTAGTCGGATTTGATCTCGTAGCTGGGGTCGATCAAGACCATCGCGCGTTTGGAGCCGCTGGCCGAGGCCGGCGGCGGCAGCAGCTTGCGCAGGGCCTCGAAGCCGTCCTCGCGGTGAACCTGGACCGCGCGGCCGAGTTCGAGCTGGGCGACATTGCCCGCCAGCGCCTGGATGTCGGTGGGGTGCAGCTCGTAGAGTTTGAGCCGGTCGCGGGCCTCATGGCGCAGGCGCTGCGCCATCAAAAAAGGCGAGCCGGGGTAAACGCGCGCCTCGCCCTGGGGGTTGAAATGGGCGACCTGCTCCAGGTAGTCCTGCACCGGCTCGGGCAGGTCTTCGCGTTCGGCCACGGCTTCGAGCAGCTTGAACAGACCGTCCTCGGCTTCGGCCCCCTTTTGGGCATAGTCGCCGTCCAGGCGGTACAGACCGGCGCCCGCGTGGGTGTCGATCAGCGTGATGCCGGCCTCTTTGTGCTGCAGGTGCCGCAGCGTGGCCAAAAGCGTGATGTGCTTGAGGACGTCCGCGTGGTTGGCGGCGTGGAAGGCGTGGCGGTAGCTGAACATAGGCTGGGATGGTAACCGCCAGGGCGGCTGGCTTGGCCAAGTCCTTGATTTTTCGTATAATGGCAGGCTTCGCAGCGCTTTTGTGGCTCCGCGGCGAAGATGTTCAGCCACCTAAGAGGCTCCCAAAAGAGGAGCACCGACCGTGGAAAAGAGCCCGCCAAACCCCCTTTTCGAAAGAAAAACATGACCACCTTCAGCGCAAAACCCGCTGAGGTCGTGCATGAGTGGTTTGTGATTGACGCGACCGACAAGGTCCTCGGACGGGTAGCCAGCGAAGTTGCCCTCCGTCTGCGCGGCAAACACAAGGCCATTTACACGCCTCACGTCGACACCGGTGATTTCATCGTTGTCATCAACGCCTCCAAGCTCAAAGTGACCGGTACCAAGTCCCTGGACAAGAAGTACTACCGTCATTCCGGCTTCCCCGGTGGCATTTACGAAACCAACTTCCGCGACCTGCAAGCCAAGCATCCTGGCCGTGCGCTCGAGAAGGCCGTCAAGGGCATGCTGCCCAAAGGTCCTCTGGGTTACGCCATGATCAAAAAGCTCAAGGTGTACGGCGGCGGTGAGCACCCGCACACCGCACAGCAGCCCAAGGCTCTGGAAATCTGAGGAGCGGACAAATGATTGGTGAATGGAACAATGGCACCGGCCGTCGCAAATCCAGCGTCGCCCGCGTGTTTCTGAAAAAAGGCACCGGCAAGATCACGGTCAATGGCAAGAGCATCGAAGAGTTCTTCGGCCGCCAGACCTCGATCATGATTGCCAAGCAGCCCCTGGTGCTGACCAACCATGTCGAAACCTTCGACATCCAGGTCAACGTCCACGGTGGTGGTGAATCCGGCCAGGCCGGCGCCACACGCCACGGCATCACCCGTGCCCTGATCGACTACGACGCATCGCTCAAGCCTGCGCTGAGCCAAGCCGGTTACGTCACCCGCGACGCCCGCGAAGTGGAACGTAAAAAGGTCGGCCTGCACTCTGCCCGCCGTCGCAAGCAGTTCTCCAAGCGCTGATCCGCTGTTTTCTGCTTCGAAAAAGCCGCCCGGTTCGCCAGGCGGCTTTTTTTCTGGCCGTATACCCCCAATGGCCGTGGAGGTACTGCTTCTGGAGGAGGTGTAATAACCTACTGCCGCGCTATACTATTTGCCCATCACCCGGAGATTCCCCATGAGCGCTGTTGCCGAAAACATCCAGACCGAGATGCCTGCCCCGATCGTCTTCACCGACAGCGCGGCGGCCAAGGTGGCGGACCTGATCGCCGAAGAAGGCAATCCGGATCTGAAACTGCGGGTGTTTGTGCAAGGTGGCGGTTGCTCGGGTTTTCAGTACGGCTTCACCTTCGACGAGATCGTCAACGAGGACGACACCACCATGAGCAAAAATGGCGTGTCCCTCTTGATCGACGCCATGAGCTACCAGTACCTGGTGGGCGCCGAAATCGACTACAAGGAAGACCTGCAGGGTGCGCAGTTCGTGATCAAGAACCCGAACGCCACCACCACCTGCGGTTGCGGTTCCTCGTTCTCGGTCTGAGTTCGCGCTGCCAGGGGCAGCACAGCTTCAACGGGGGTAGATCGCCCCCAGCACACGGGCGCCTCGGGCGCCCGTGACGCTTGGCAGGCTCGCCGTCTCGCGCCGCAAGCACTTGAATGCGAGCCAGGCAAAGGCCGCAGCTTCCACCTGCAGCGGTGGCAAGCCCCTCGCCGCACTGTCCATCACCGCCACGCCGGGCAGGCCCGCACGCAATTCGGCCATGAGCTGGCCGTTGAGCGCGCCGCCGCCACAAACGACCAATTCCTGGGCTTCGCCCGCGTGTGTGCGCACATCGTGCACGCAGGCCTCTGCGGTCAAGCGCGTCAGCGTGGCCTGCACATCGGCCGGCGCCGCGTCGGCAAAGCCATGCAGTCGCGCTTGCAGCCAAACGGGGTTGAACAGGTCGCGCCCGGTGCTTTTGGGGGGCGGCTGGCGCAGATAGTCTTCTTGCAGCAGGCGCTCGAGCAAGTCGGGCAGCACCCGGCCGCTGCGCGCCCAGGCACCCTCGCGGTCAAAAGCCTGGCCGGTGTGCTGCTGGCACCAGTGGTCCATCAAGGCATTGCCGGGGCCACAGTCCCAGCCACGCACATCCCCTCCGGGTCGCAACACGCTCAGGTTGGAGATGCCGCCGATGTTGAGCACGGCCACCGTGGCGTCGGACCGGCCGAACACGCCATGGTGAAAAGCGGGCACCAGGGGTGCGCCTTGGCCTGCGGCGGCCAGATCACGCGTGCGAAAGTCGGCCACCACGTCGATCCCGCAAAGCTCGGCGAGCAGGGCAGGGTTGTTCAGTTGCAGGGTGTAGCCGGTGCCATCGTGCAGCCCGGGCTGGTGGCGCACGGTCTGCCCGTGGGCGCCGATGGCGGCGATGTCTTGTGCAGCACAGCCTGTTTGCGACAGCAGGTCTTGCACCAGGTCGGCATAGCGGCGCGCCAGCGCATTGGCGGCCAGGGCGGCGCGGTGCAGCTCGTCCTCGCCGCGCTGGTTCAGTGCCAGCAACTCCGCGCGCAAGTCGGCGTCAAAGCCTCTGAAAGCGTGTTGCTCAACCTGGATGCGGCCCTGCGCGTCGAACTGGGCCAAGACAGCGTCCACCCCGTCCAGGGAGGTGCCGGACATCAGGCCGATGCAGCGGGTGGTGGGGGGGGCGGGCATGGGCAGCTGGCGCGTGCGGCCAGCGTCACTGCTCGTTGCCGTCGCGCATTTGGCCAGCAGCGGCCAGTTGCAGGCGCGCCTGCTGGGCTTGCCACACAAAAGCGTTGCGCGCGCCCGGGGCGATGGGCGCGCTTTGCGCTTGCTGGATGATGCGCTGGGGGTCGGTGTAGACACCGTTGACGCGGAATTCAAAGTGCAGGTGCGGGCCGGTGGACCAGCCGGTCGAGCCCACGGCACCAATCACCTGGCCCTGGCTCACGCTTTGCCCTTTGCGCACCTGGATGCGGCTGAGGTGGGCGTAAACCGTGGTGTGGTTGCTGGCGTGGCGAACGATCACCACATTGCCATAGCCCCCTTGGGCGCCGGCAAATTCCACCACACCGTCACCGACCGTGTGGGCCGGCGTGCCGGTGGGGGCGGCGTAGTCGATGCCGCGGTGCACATGCTGGGTCTGGAAAATGGGGTGCAGGCGGGTGCCAACGCCACTGGTCTTGCGCGAGTAGGCCACCGGGGCGGCCAGATAAGCGCGGCGCAGACTCTTGCCGTCCAGGCTGTAGTAGCTGCCCTTTTGGCCCGGCTGCTGGAACCAGACGGCTTCGTAGATTTTGTCGCCATTCTCGAACTGGGCGCTGAGCACTTTGCCGGTGCGCACCGGTTCGCCGTCGGCTTCGAGCACTTCGTAGACCACGCCAAAGCGGGCGCCTTTGCGCAAGGTGCGGTGGAAGTCGATCTGGCTGGAGAAAATGTCGGTCAGCTGGCTGACGATGGCGTCGGGCAGACGCGCTTCGTCCGATGCGGCGTATAGCGAGCTCGAGACGGTGCCACCCGAGAGGCGGATGCTGGTTTGCATCGGCACCATTTCAAGCCGCGCCGACAGGCCTTGGCCGTCGCGGGCCACCGTCAGGCGCTGGAACTGGGTGTCGGTCTCGTTGCGCAACCAGCGCACCGTCAGTTGCACCAGTTGCTGGCGATCGGTGGCTTCGGCACTGACCGAGCGACCGGCGCGGGCCAGCGCGTCGCGCACCAGCGGCTGGGTGCGCATGAAGCGCGCCGCTTCGGGATCGACCATGCCCAGGCGGCGCAACAAAGCTTCGGGGTTGTCGGCGCTGCGGGTGGTGTCGTTGCGCAGCAGCTTGAGCTCGCGCAGGTCCAGCGCATCGGCCTGGGCTTGCAGGTCGGGGACGGTGATGGGCTCGCTCAGCGTGGCCACAGGCAGCTCGGCGGCATCGGGGCCGAGCGAGGCGACGGCGAAAGCGCCGCCCCCAATCGCCAGCAGACCGGCGCCCAGCGACACGGTCAGGGCGCGCGAGTGGCGGGCCAACAGGCTGGTCGCGGGTTGCAGACGGGCCGCCAGGGGGTGCGGGCCATCCAGCCAGGCCAGCGCGTTTTGCACGCCCAGCAGGCCCAGACCTGCGGCGCGTGCGAGTCGCTGAACCCCACGCAGCAGAGCATGTTCGGCCAGGTTGTGAAGAGATCGAAACAAATTCATCAAATCGGCTAAAGCGCCGCTTGAAATGCGCAAGCGGGCAGTGTTCCAGACGGGCGCCACTAAAATGGACGGCCCAAAAGCTTGAGATTTTACCCCCCTCGCCACCTCGGATTTCAGAAAAAACCCTTATGAATCAAGCGCTTGTTACAAAATTCCCGGTCACGGACAAGACCCGAGCCGCCTTGGAAGTCACTTTGCGCGGTTGTGAGGAGCTGATCCCGCAAGAGGACTGGCTGCAAAAACTGGCCAAATCGGAGGCCACCGGGGTGCCTTTGCGCATCAAGCTGGGGCTGGACCCGACCGCGCCGGACATCCACATCGGCCACACGGTGGTGCTCAACAAGATGCGCCAGCTGCAGGACCTGGGGCACCAGGTGATCTTCCTGATCGGCGATTTCACCAGCCTGATCGGCGACCCCTCGGGCCGCAACAGCACCCGCCCGCCGCTCACGCCCGAGCAGATCAAGGCCAACGCCGAGACCTATTACAAGCAGGCCAGCCTGGTGCTGGACCCGGCGAAAACCGAGATCCGCTACAACAGCGAGTGGTCGCTGCCCCTGGGCTCGATGGGCATGATCCAGCTGGCCGCCAAGTACACCGTGGCGCGCATGATGGAGCGCAACGACTTCCACGACCGCTTCAAGGCCGGCACGCCGATCAGCGTGCACGAGTTCCTGTACCCGCTGATGCAGGGCTATGACTCGGTCGCGCTCAAGAGCGACCTGGAGCTGGGCGGCACCGACCAGAAATTCAACCTGCTGATGGGCCGCCACCTGCAGGCCGAATACGGCCAGGAGCCGCAGTGCATCCTGACCATGCCGCTGCTCGAGGGCCTGGACGGCGTGGACAAAATGTCCAAGTCCAAGAACAACTACATCGGCATCACCGAAGACGCCAACACCATGTTCGCCAAGGTGCTGTCCATTTCCGACACCCTGATGTGGCGCTGGTACACGCTGCTGTCGTTCAAGTCGATGGCCGAGATCGAGGCCCTGAAAAAAGAAGTCGAAGCCGGGCGCAACCCGAAGGACGCCAAGGTCATGCTGGCCAAGGAGATCACGGCGCGATTTCACAACGCGGCCGCGGCCGAGGCCGCCGAGCAGGACTTCATCCACCGCAGCAAGGGCGGCATTCCCGACGACATCCCCGAGGTCACGCTGTCGGGCGCGCCGCTGGGGATCGCGGCCTTGCTCAAGGCGGCTGGCCTGGCGCCCTCGTCGAGCGAGGCCAACCGCCTGATCGATGGCGGTGGCGTGCGCATCGACGGTGCGGTGGTCAGCGACAAAGGCCTCAAGGTGGCCGCGGGCACTTGTGTGGTGCAGGTGGGCAAGCGCAAGTTCGCCAAGGTCACCCTCGCTTGAGGTCAGTCAACCGGCGGTCATGCGCCGGGCGTATGCTGAGCGCATGAACGCCACCTCCCCCTGGCTCACCCCCAAGCGGCTGCTGGCCGCTTCGGTCGGCGTCGCGCTGGTCACCATCGCCCTCAAGACCGGGGCCTGGTGGCTCACCGATTCGGTGGGCCTGCTGTCGGACGCGATGGAGTCGCTGGTCAACCTGGCGAGCGCCATGTTCGGCCTGCTGATGGTCACGGTGGCCGAAGCGCCCCCCGACGAAGACCACCCCTATGGTCACCACAAGGCCGAGTATTTTTCTTCGGGCTTCGAGGGCATCCTCATCATCGTCGCAGGCCTGGGCATCCTGTGGGCGGCGGGGCACCGCGTGTTCGAGCCGCAGCCGATCGAGCAGGTCGGACTGGGTCTTGTGCTGTCGGTGCTGAGTTCGGCGCTCAATGGCGTGCTGGCCTGGGTCATGTTCCGCGCCGCGCGCACGCACCGCTCGCTGGCGCTCGAGGCCGACGCGCGTCACCTGGTCACCGACGTCTGGACCTCGGTGGGCGTGGTGATCGGCATCGCGCTGGTCCACTTCACGGGCTGGCTCTGGCTCGACGCTGTCGTGGCCATGGGCGTGGCGCTCAACATCCTCAAGGAGGGCGCGCACCTGGTCTGGCGCTCTTCGCAAGGCCTGATGGACGAGGCCGTCGAGGCCGAGGTGCAACACGAGATCCAGGGGGTGCTGGCCAGCTTCGTCTACGAGATCGATGGCCAGCCGGTCATCCGCTTTGACCATGTGGTCAGCCGCAAGGCCGGCCAGCGCCGCTTTGTGGATTTGCACATGCACATGCCGGCCAGCTGGTCGCTGGGCCATGCGGCCGATCTGCGCAACCGCGTCGAGCGGGCGCTGATGGACGCGGTGCCCGGCCTGCGCGCGACCATCCAGCTCTTGCCCAGCGATGTCGAGGCCCACATCGACGACCCCAGGGACGCCGCATGATCGCGCTGCTGCAGCGCGTGCGTGAAGCCAGCGTGCGCATCGAGGGCGAGTTGGTCGGTCAGATCGGCCCAGGCCTTTTGGTGCTCTTGTGTGCCGAGCAGGGCGACAGCGAGGTCGTGGCCGACAAGCTGCTCGCCAAGGTGCTCAAGCTGCGCATCTTTGCCGACGAAGCCGGCAAGATGAACCGCAGCGTGCAAGACGTGCAGGGCGGCTTGCTGGTGGTCAGCCAGTTCACGCTGGCCGCCGACGTGGCGGGTGGCAATCGGCCGAGCTTCACCCAGGCGGCCAAGCCTGACGAGGGCCGTCGCCTGTACGACCATTTCGTCGCGCAGGCCCGCGCGGCACACCCGCAGGTCGAGACCGGACGCTTTGCCGCCGACATGCAGGTCGCGCTGGTCAACGACGGGCCGGTGACCATCCCCATCCGCATCACCGCGTGAAGGGCCGACCCGCCGATAATCGGGGCATGACTGCTGCGCCTTCGGACCGTTTCGACACCCTCCCGCTCACCCCCGCCACCCTCGACAACCTCGCACAGCTGGGCTACGCCCAGATGACGCCGATCCAGGCGGCCAGCTTGCCCATCACGCTGCAGGGCGCCGACCTGATCGCCCAGGCCAGCACCGGCAGCGGCAAGACCGCCGCCTTCGCCCTGCCGCTGGTCGAACGCCTGCGGGGGGCGCCGGGCGGCGAGGTGCTGGCCGTGGTGCTGTGCCCCACGCGCGAACTGGCCGACCAGGTCACGCAAGAAATCCGCCGTCTGGCGCGCGCGCGGCCCAATGTGAAGGTGGTGACCTTGTGCGGCGGCGTGGCCCTGCGCGGGCAGGTGCAAAGCTTGGAGCACGGTGCCGACATCGTGGTGGGCACACCGGGGCGCATCCTGGACCACCTCGAGCGCGGCTCGCTGAGCTTGACCGCTGTGCAGACGCTGGTGCTGGACGAAGCCGATCGCATGCTCGACATGGGTTTTTTCGACGACATCGCCAAGGTGGTGCGCCAGTGCGCCAAGGACCGTCAGACCTTGCTGTTCTCGGCCACTTATCCCGAGGGCATTGCCCAGCTGGCGGCGCAGTTCATGCGCGCGCCGCAAACGGTCAAGGTGGCAGCGTTGCACAGCGCGCACAAGATCCGTCAGATCTTTGTGGAAGTGGGTGAGACCGAGCGCCTGCACGCGGTGTCACAGCTGCTCGCGCATTTCCGTCCCGAGCGCACGCTGGCGTTTTGCAACACCAAGCAGCAATGCCGCGACCTGGTGGAGGTGCTGCAGGCACAGGGCTATGTGGCATTGGCGCTGTATGGCGAGCTGGAGCAGCGCGAACGCGACCAGGTGCTGGTGCAGTTCGCCAACCGCAGCTGTTCGGTGCTGGTCGCCACCGACGTGGCCGCGCGCGGCCTCGATGTGCAGGGCCTGGAGGCGGTGGTCAACGTGGATGTGACGCCCGACCCCGAGGTGCACATCCACCGCATCGGCCGCACGGGCCGCGGCGATGCCGAGGGTTTGGCGATCACGTTGTCGAGCATGGACGAGATGGGGCGCGTGGGCCGCATCGAGGTTTTGCAGGGCCAAGCCTCGCAATGGCAGGCGCTGGACAGTTTCAAGCCCTCGGCGGGCGGTCGTCTGCTGCCGCCGATGCGCACCTTGCAGATCGTCGGTGGCCGCAAGGAAAAGATCCGTCCGGGCGATGTGATGGGGGCCTTGGCCGGCGAGTGTGGCTTGACGCGCGAGCAGGTGGGCAAGATCAACGTCAACGAGTTCTCAACCTATGTGGCGGTGCAAGCCGAGCTGGCGCAGACCGTGGCGGTGCAGCTGGGTAAGGGCAAGATCAAGGGGCGGTCGGTGAAGGTTCGGCTGCTTTAAGGGTTTGGTTTGTGCGAGCGCCGGCGGGTGATGGGACGCGGCAGGTTCCTCATGGCGGGGTACCGCAAATCGTCACCCGGCCCCCACCCAAAGCGAAACCGTGGTCCATCATTTCAACGCGGCTTGCAGGACCACCGAGGCGGGTGATGGGACGCGGCAGGTGACGATTTGCGGTACCCCGCCATGAGGAGCCCGGCCCCCACCCAAAGCGAAACCTCACAAGCCCCAATCACCGATATGGGTTTTTAAAACCCAAATCCGCCAAGATCTCCACCTCATAAGCCTCCATCTCCTCGGCATCCGCTGCAGAGGTCTCATGGTCCCAACCCTGCGCGTGCAAAGCCCCGTGCACCAGCAGGTGCGCGTAATGCGCGGCCAGCGTCTTGCCCTGCTCCTTGGCCTCACAGGCCACCACCGGCGCGCACAGCACCAGGTCGGCCATCACCACCGGCGCTTGCGCGTAGTCAAACGTCAGCACATTGGTCGCGTAGTCCTTGTGGCGGTAGCCCTGGTTGAGCGCGCGGCCCTCGTCTTCGCCCACGATGCGCACCGTGATCTCGGCGTCCAGCGCCAGGGCATGGCGGATGCAGCGCGCCACAAAGTGGCGGGGCAGGGCGGCGCGGTGGCGTGCGACCTGGGGAATGTCGCCGAATTGCAGCGAGAGTTGCAGGTGTTTCAAGGCCATGTTCATGCCTCGGGGCTGGCGCGGCGGCGCGCGGCGCTGCCTTGGGCGTCGTACGCATCCACGATGCGCGCCACCAAGGGGTGGCGCACCACATCGGCGCTGGTGAAGCGAGTAACGGAGATGCCTTTGACGCGCTTCAAGACGCGTTCGGCATCAATCAAACCGCTGAGCTGACCTTTGGGCAAATCAATCTGGCTCACATCACCCGTGATCACGGCTTTGGCGCCAAAGCCAATGCGGGTGAGGAACATCTTCATTTGCTCAGGCGTGGTGTTTTGGGCTTCGTCCAAGATGACGAAGGCGTTGTTGAGTGTGCGGCCGCGCATGAAGGCGAGCGGGGCAATTTCAATCGCGTTGCGCTCAAACGCTTTTTGCACGCGGTCGTAGCCCATCAGGTCATACAGCGCGTCGTACAGAGGGCGCAAATACGGGTCTACTTTTTGGCC
>JBDLTR010000011.1:0-4796 GCA_039805705.1 Pseudomonadota bacterium | reverse complement strand
GCGCCCAGCAGCGTGGCTTCGGAGTAACGCGCCGGCGGGCGCGTCTTGAGGCCCTTGGCTTCGGCGGTTTCGGTGCGCACCATCTCGCCCGGCTTGACCGCCACCAGCATCTTGGCGTTCTCGTCGCCTTCCTTCTCGGCCTCTTTGCCCCAGATGGCTTGCCAGCCGGGGTTGATCAGCACCTTGCCCACGCTCTTGAAGTGGTGCCCCTGCACCTGGCTGATGCGGGTGGTCACCATGAACTGCGCGCTCGGGAAGAACACCGACATGAAGCGTTTGACCACCAGGTCATAGAGCTTGAATTCGGCCTCGGACAGGCCGCTGGGCGCCTGCAGCGTGGGGATGATGGCGAAGTGGTCCGACACCTTGTTGTTGTCGAACACGCGCGGCAGCTTGCGCACGTAGTCGTTGTTGAGCGCGACCAGCGCATGCGGCTGCAGGTGCGAGAAGCCCTTGTCGGCCAGCATCTCGAAGGTCTGCTTGACCACCGGCACATAGTCCTCGGGCAGGTGGCGAGAGTCGGTCCGCGGGTAGGTCAGGGCCTTGTGCTTTTCATACAGGCTTTGCGCCAGGGCCAGCGTGGTCTTGGCCGAAAAGCCAAAGCGGCCGTTGGCCTCGCGCTGCAAGCTCGTCAGATCGAACAGGCCGGGCGAAGCCTCGGTCTTGGGCGTGGACTCTTCGGTGACGGTGGCCGCCTTGCCGCGCACGGCGTCGGCGATCTCGATGGCGCGGCGCGCGTCCCAGACACGCTCGGCCTTCTTTTCCTTGTCTTCCGCGTCCGCCTTCCAGGCCGGGTCGAACCACTTGCCCGCGTATTCACCGGCTTCGGCCAGGAAGCTGGCGTGGATCTCCCAGTAGTCGCGGCTGACGAACTTGCGAATCTGCTCTTCGCGCTCGACCACCACGGCCAGCGTGGGCGTCTGCACGCGGCCCACGGTGGTCAAAAAGAAGCCGCCGTCGCGCGAGTTGAAGGCGGTCATGGCGCGCGTGCCATTGATGCCCACCAGCCAGTCGGCCTCGGAGCGGCTGCGCGCGGCGTCAGCCAGGCCCTGCATCTGTTGCTCGCTGCGCAGGCTGTCAAAGCCATCGCGGATGGCCTGCGGTGTCATCGACTGCAACCACAGGCGCTTGACCGGCTTGCCCAACGGCTTGCCACCGCCCGCGTACTGCTCGATCAGGCGGAAGATCAGCTCGCCCTCGCGGCCAGCGTCACAGGCGTTGACGAGCGCCGTCACGTCCTTGCGCTTGGCCTGCTTGACCACGGCAGAGAGGCGGCTCTTGGTCTTGTCGACCGGCTTCAAATCGAAGTGCGGCGGGATCACGGGCAGGTGGGCAAAGCTCCACTTGCCGCGCTTGACGTCGTACTGCTCGGGCGCCTGGATCTCGACCAAATGGCCGACCGCGCTGGTGACCACATAGCTGTCGCTTTCAAAGTGGTCGTCGTGTTTCTCGAACTTGCCCGCCACGGGCGTGAGGGCCCGCACGATGTCTTGTGCCACCGAAGGCTTTTCCGCAATGACCAGTGTTTTCATAGTGCTTGCATCTTGCTCTATACAATCCGTCTCTCGCGTGCGCGCGCTCGCGCTCGCACACATGTGCACGCGCAGGCACGCGCGCGCACCTGCATGAATTCACCTTATCAAATTTTCCTGACCGTGGCCAAAACCCCTGCTTCGCGCTCTGCCGCCCCCTCCTCCGCGCCCAAGGCGCCCATGTCCACACGGCGCATCCAGGTGCGCCGCTCGGGCGTGCATGGCAAGGGCGTGTTCGCCCTGCAGGACATCGCCGAAGGCGAGACCATCATCGAGTACGTCGGTGAAGTCATCAGCTGGGACGAGGCCCAGGACCGGCACCCGCACGACCCCAGCGACCCCAACCACACCTTCTACTTCCATGTGGACGAAGACCGGGTCATCGACGCGCTCTACGGCGGCAACTCGTCGCGCTGGATCAACCACAGCTGCGACCCCAACTGCGAGGCCGACGAGGAAGGCGGCCGCGTCTTCATCAAGGCGCTGCGCAACATCCAGGCTGGGCAAGAGCTGAACTACGACTATGGCCTGATCATCGACGAGCCCTACACCAAGAAGCTCAAGGCCGAGTACCCCTGCTGGTGCGGTGCCAAAAACTGCCGCGGCACCTTGCTGGCCCCCAAGGACCGCGCCGACACGCCCAAGATCCCGAGCCAGAAGAAGAAAAAGAAAAAGGCTGACAAGAAGAAGGCCAAGAAGGACTGAGTGTCGCGGGCGCGCGAGGGAGGCAGAGGGCAGCGCCGCGCTCCTCATAAGCCGCTTCGCGTCACAAATCGTCGCACGGCGCTGCCCTCTGCCTCCCTCGCTGTTCAGCCTCACCCAACATGGACATTTGGCCTGCCGAATCGATCTGGGAACAAGTCTCCCCGCTGCTGCCGGGCTTCACCGTCGAAGTGCTGCCCGAGATCGACTCGAGCAACACCGAACTGATGCGCCGCGCGCGCGCCGGCCAGACCGAGCCCACCTTGCTGGTGGCCGAACGGCAAACCGCCGGCCGCGGCCGCCTGGGCCGCCCCTGGCAGAGCCACGTCGGCGATTCGCTCACCTTTTCACTGGGCCTGCCTTTCACGCCGCGCGACTGGTCGGGCCTGTCGCTGGCCGTCGGCCTGTCGCTGGCCGAGAGCCTGCACCCCGAGATCGGCCTCAAATGGCCCAACGACCTGTGGTGGCACGAACGCAAGCTCGCCGGCATCCTGATCGAGGCGGCCACGGTCGGCACGCGCAGCCAGCTGGTGGTGGGCATCGGCATCAACATCCGGCCACGCCCGGCCGAGGGCCTGTCCACGCCGCCCGCCGCACTCAGCGAACTCTGGACGGACGCGGACGCAGGGTCCGCCTTGCTGCGCGTGGCCAAGCCGCTGGTGCAGACCTTGCTGGATTTCGAACGCGAGGGCTTTGCGCCCCTGCAAACGCCTTACGAGGCGCGCGATGTGCTGCGTGGGCGCGAGGTGCACACCAGCGATGGCCTGCAAGGCTTGGCCCTGGGCGTGGGTGCCAGCGGTGCGCTACGATTGCAGCAGGCCTCGGGGGTGCACGAGGTGCACAGCTCAGAGATCAGCGTGCGCCCATTCCCCCAGGCACACCCCCGGCCATGAGCCCCTGCTCCGGGCCACGGTGATTTTTTGAACCACGGAGACCCCCATGAGCATGACACTGTTTTACGCCCCCGGCGCCTGTTCTTTCGTCCCGCACGTGCTGCTGGAGATGAGCGGCAGCAACTTCGAACCGACGATGGTCAAGCTGCACAAGGGCGAGCAGTACAACGAGGACTACAAGCTCATCAACCCGCGCAGCCAGGTGCCGGTGCTCTCGCACGACGGCCAGGTGATCACCCAGATCGTGGCGATCACGCTCTACCTGGACATGCTGTTCCCGGGCCAGCACTTCCTGCCCACCGAGCACCTCGCGCGCGCCCAGGCGCTCTCCACTTTTGCGTGGATGAACAACACGGTGCACCCGACCTTCACCCACATCTTCATGCCGCAGAAATTCACCGACCAGCCCGAGGCGCAGGCGGCGATCAAGCAGCATGCGCTGGGCCAGTACAAAACCATGCTGGAAGACCTGCAAGCGCTGGTGGTCAAGAAAAATGCCGCCGGCCACCGCTGGCTCGCCGGCGAGCATTTCAGCCCGCTCGACGCCTACGCGCTCACGCTCACGCGCTGGGGCACGATCGCGGGCATCGCCCCCGAAGCACACCTGGCGTTGTGGAACTTTGTGCAGCAGGTGGCGGCCGAACCGGCCGTGGCGCGCGTGATCGAGCGCGAGCGCCTGCAACTGAACATGAGCAAGCCCGCCGCCTGATCAGGCCGGCACCGGAAAGCGCACCGTGAAGCAGGCCCCCGGCGGGTTCTGCCCCGGGTGCGCGGCGTCGATGCTGACGCTGGCGCTGTGGCGCTGTGCGATTTCGCGCACGATGGGCAAGCCCAGACCCGAGCCGTCCACATTGGTGCCCAGCGCGCGGTAAAAGGGCTGGAACACCAGTTCGCGCTCGGCGGCCGGGATGCCCGGGCCGTTGTCCTCGACCTGCAGCACCAGCGCGCGGCTGTAAGGGTCGACCAACACCCGCAGCGTCACCACGCCCGGGCGTTGCTCGGTGCTCGGCGTGTAGTGCACCGCGTTGTCCACCAGGTTGCGCACCATCTCTTTGAGCAAGGTGGGGTTGCCCCAGACCTCGGCGCCGGCGGTGTCGGCGTCGACACCGTCGTAACCCAGGTCAATGCCCTTGTCGGCCGCGCGCGGCAAGGCGTCGAGCAAGACCTCGCTGGCCACTTCCACGATGTTGCAGCGCTGCTGCGGCAAATTGGCGCTGCCGCCTTCGGCCCGCGCCAGCGCCAAGAGCTGGTTGACGGTGTGCGTGGCCTGCACGCTGGCGCGGCCGATCTGCTGCAGCGAACGTTTGAGGTCGTCTTCGCTGGCACCGTGCCGTTGCGCCAGATCGGCCTGCATGCGCAGGCCCGCCAGCGGCGTCTTGAGCTGGTGCGCAGCGTCGGCCAAAAAACGTTTTTGCGTGGCGATCGAATCTTTAAGGCGCGTGAGCAGGTCGTTGACCGAGACCACCAAGGGCGCGACCTCGAGCGGCACCGCCTTGTCGTCGAGCGGGCTGAGGTCGTCGCTCTTGCGTGCGCGGATGCGCTCTTCGAGCTGCGACAGCGGCTTGATGCCGCGCACCAGCGCCAGCCACACCAGGAGCACCGCCAGCGGCAGGATGGCGAACTGCGGCAGCATCACGCCCTTGATGATTTCGGCGGCCAGCACCGAGCG
>JBDLTR010000010.1:0-6285 GCA_039805705.1 Pseudomonadota bacterium | reverse complement strand
TCACTGAGCAGGTCGCGCACACCGTCGAGCACGGCGGGCACGGTGGAAAAGTCGGCGCCTTCGATCTGGCCCGCAGGCAGCAAGAACGCCTCGGCCTCGGCGGCGGGGTTGAGTGTCGGGTTGGCGAACAGTTTGTCGGCCAGCGGCTCCAGCCCGGCCTCGCGGGCAATCATGCCCTTGGTGCGGCGCTTGGGCTTGTAGGGCAGGTACAGGTCTTCGAGCTCTTGCTTGGTGGGCGCAGCCTGCAAGGCGGCCAGCAATTCGGGCGTGAGCTTGCCCTGTTCCTGGATGCTTTTGATCACCGCCTCGCGACGGTCTTCGAGTTCACGCAGGTAGCCCAGGCGGTATTCGAGTTCGCGCAGCTGCACATCGTCCAGGCCGCCCGTGACCTCCTTGCGGTAACGCGCGATGAAGGGGACGGTGGCGCCCCCGTCCAGCAGTTCGACGGCGGCTTTGACCTGTTCGGGGCGGATCTGGATTTCTGCGGCCAGTTGGGCCTGGATTTTGGATGCGGACACGGGGGATGCAGGGCCTCAGGCCGGTGACGAAAGTCGGCGAGTTTGCCACAGCCCGCAGCCCGGCCAGGCGGCTGCACAGCGCCTGGCCTGGGCGGCCTTTTGGGCCGCGCTGTTCAAGCTTGGCGCAAGGCTTGGCGCAGCTGTTGCCCCACCTCGGGTCGGGCCGCAAACGGGTCGGGGGGGTTCTTGCCCATCACGATGGCCTCCATGCGCTGCTGCACATTGCCCAGCGCCTGCGGGTGGCTGTAAATGTAGAACTGGCCACAGGCCACCGCGTCAAAGACTTTTTGCGCCACATCGGCGGCGCTGATCTTGCCGCTGCCCACCGCCTTCTCGCTCATGGCCTGGCCAATCAGCTGGCTTGGGGTTGGCTGGGCGGCCGCCATCTCGGCCGGGCGGTTGCGCTCGCTCTGGCTGATGCCGGTGGGCACGAAATACGGGCACAGCACGCTGGCGCCGATCTGCTCGGTCACGAGCGACAGGTCTTGGTGCAGCGTTTCGCTCAAGGCCACCACCGCGTGCTTGCTGACGTTGTAGATGCCCATATTGGGCGGCGTGAGCAGGCCGGCCATGCTGGCCGTGTTGACGATGTGCCCCTGGTAGGCGGGATCGGCCTTGGCGGCTTCGAGCATCATCGGCGTGAACACGCGCACGCCGTGGACCACGCCCCACAGGTTCACGCCGAGCACCCAGTTCCAGTCGGCCACGGTGTTTTCCCAGACCAGGCCACCCGCGGCCACACCCGCGTTGTTGAACACCAGGTGCGGCGCGCCAAAGCGCGCTTGCACCTGGTGGGCCAGCACCTCCATCGCGGCGGCGCTGGAGACGTCGACCTTGTGCGCCATGACGGCGGCGCCGGCGGCAGAGAGTTCGGCAGCGGCTTTGTCCAGCGCGTCTTGCTGCACGTCGACCAGCACCAGGTTCATGCCCAGGCGTGCGCCGATGCGCGCGCATTCGAGGCCGAAGCCCGAGCCGGCGCCGGTCAGCACCGCTGTTTTGCCTTGGAAGTTCTCGATCATGGCGCGCCTTCAGACCAGTTTGACCAACTGTTTGCCAAAGTTCTTGCCCTTGAGCAGGCCCAAAAAAGCCTCGGGCGCGGCGGCCAGGCCCTGTGCCACGGTTTCGCGCGGGCGCAGCTTGCCGGTGCCGACCAGGGTGCCCAACTCTTGCAGGGCCTCGGGCCAGACCTCCATGTGCTCGCTGACGATGAAGCCTTCGACCTTCATGCGGTTGACCAGGATCAGCGCGGGGTTGGCCATCGGCAAGGGCGCGCCATCGTAGCCGGCGATCATGCCGCAGACCGCGATGCGGGCGAAGGCGTTGGTGCGCAGCATCACGGCGTCGAGCACCATGCCCCCCACGTTCTCGAAATGGCCGTCGATGCCGTTCGGGCAGGCTTCGCGCAAGGCCTTGGACAGCGACAGGTAGTCCTTGTGCTGCTTGTAGTCGATGCAGGCGTCAAAGCCGAGTTCCTTGACCACGTAGTCGCATTTGTCTTGACCACCGGCGATACCGACCACGCGGCAGCCGCGCGCTTTGGCCAGCGCGCCATAGGCGCTGCCCACGGCGCCGCTGGCGGCGCTCACGGTCACCGTCTCGCCGGCCTTAGGCGCGATGATCTTGACCAGGCCGTACCAGGCGGTCACGCCCGGCATGCCCACGGCACCCAGGTAATGCGACAGCGGCACATGGGTGGTGTCGACACGGCGCAAGGCGCCCACGGCATTGCCGTCGACCACGCTGTATTCCTGCCAGCCCCCCATGCCCACCACCTTGTCACCGGGCTTGAATTTGGGGTGGCGCGATTCGACCACCTCGCCCACGGTGCCGCCGATCATGACCTCGCCCAGCGGCTGCGGCTGCGCGTAGCTCTTGCTCTCGTTCATGCGCCCGCGCATGTAAGGGTCCAGGCTCAGGTAATGGTGGCGCACCAGCACTTGCCCTTCTTGCAGCGCAGGCGTCTGGACTTCGACCAGCTTGAAATTGCCCGTGGTGGCTTCGCCTTGCGGTCGGTTGTCGAGCAGGATTTGGTGGTTCAGCGGCATGTCGGTCTCCTTGTTCAGTCGGTGGATGGGCCAGCCGCTTCGCGGCGGGCCACGTATTTGAAAGTGCCGGTGGCCACCGCGCACAGCTGGCCCTCGGCGTCGTACACACGGCCTTCGGTGAAAGCCATGCTGCGGGTGCGGTGCTGCAAGGCGCCGCGCGCGACCAGCTTCGCGCCCGCAGGCACTTTGGCCGGCCGCATGAAACTGGTTTTCATCTCGATCGTGACCACGCCCATGCCGGACTCGACGCTGCGTGCGGCCGTGGCCATGACCACGTCGAGCAAGGTCATCACCGCACCGCCATGGGTCACCTCAAAAGAATTCAGGTGCGCCGCCTGGGGCGCGTAATGCAGCTCAGACTGGCCACCTTCGAACTTTTCGAGTGTGAAGCCCAGGTGCTCGACAAAGGGGATGGTCGCGCCAAAAGGAATGCTCATGCCATACGCCTTTGGATCAGCCCGCCACGATGGCGCTGACGCCGCCATCGACCGCCAGCCACTGGCCGGTGATGTGTTTGCCCGCATCCGACGCGTACAGCAGGGTCAGGCCCTTGAGGTCTTCGTCATCGCCCAAGCGGCGCAAAGGCGCATGGGCGGCCATGTTGTCGGCGCCCAGTTGCGCCAGCAGGCCATGTGTCATCTTGCTCGGGAAGAAGCCTGGGCAGATCGCGTTGACGGTGATGCCGTGCTGGCCCCACTCGCCAGCGAGCGCGCGCGTGAAGTTGACCACCGCACCCTTGGAGGTGTTGTAGGCGATCGTGCGCATCTCGGTGGGGTTGCCGCCCAGGCCCGCGATCGAGGCGATGTTGATGATGCGCCCGCGCCCGCGCGGGATCATGCTGTTCTTGGCCACCGCCTGCGAGAGCAAAAAGTAGCCGCGCACATTGAGGTTCATGACTTTGTCCCAGGCCTCCAGGGGGTGCTCTTCGGCGGGCGCGCCCCAGGTGGCGCCGGCGTTGTTGACCAGGATGTCGATCGGGCCCATGCGCTCGACGGTCTCGGCGGCCAGGCGTGCGATGTCCTCGGGCCGGCCGCAATCGGCCGCGATCCAGCGGGCGTCGATGCCGGCTGCTTGCAGTTCGGCCGCCGCCTGTTCCAGGTCGCCCGCTTTGCGGGAACTGAGCATGATCTTGGCGCCCGCTTCGCCCAGCGCATGCGCCATCTGCAGGCCGAGGCCGCGCGAGCCACCGGTGACGAGGGCCACTTGGCCGGTGAGGTCAAAGAGTTGTTGAACGGTGCGGGTCATGGTGGGGGCTTTCAAAAAGCGTCTTCGGGCAATTCGGCGCAGGTCGGGTCGCGGCGGCTGACCACCTGCAACCAGGCGCCGATTTTGGGCAGTTCGTAACGGTAGAAATACCGGGCCGCAGCACGGCGGCCGATGTTGGCGGGGGCATTGCCTGGGGCGCGTTGCGCCACATCGAGCCAGATCCAGGCGATCACGGTGTGGCCAAAGGCCTGCAAATACGGCACCGCATTGGCCAGGGCCTCGGCAGGTTGAGCCCCCTGCCAGGCGGCTTGCGTGGCCGCGCCCACTTGCCGCAAAGCGTCGGCCAGTTGCCGCGCTTCGGCCTGCCAGTCGGTCGAAGCTTGGGCAATGGTGGCCTGCATGCGCGCGGCCAGCAGCTTCAGGCCAGCGCCGTCTTCCATCAGCACCTTGCGGCCCAACAGGTCCATGGCCTGGATGCCGTGGGTGCCCTCGTGGATCATGTTCAGGCGGTTGTCGCGCCAGTACTGCTCAACCGGAAAATCGCGCGTGTAGCCGTAGCCGCCGTGGATCTGGATGGCCAGGCTGTTGGCCTCCAGGCACCACTCGCTGGGGAAGCTCTTGGCGATCGGGGTCAGCACTTCCAGCAGCAGGCGGGCGTCATTGGCAGCTTGCGCCGTACCCGTGTGCTGCTCGTCGACCAGGCGTGCGCAATACAGGGCCAGGGCCAGGGCGCCCTCGCTGTAGCTTTTTTGCGCCAGCAGCATGCGCTTGACGTCGGCGTGCTCGATGATGCGCACCTGCGGCGACGCGGGGTTCTTGCCGGCCGGGCTCATGGGACGGCCTTGCGGACGGTTTTTGGCGTAGTCCAGGCTGGCGTAGTAGCCGGCCAGGCCGAGCATGGTGGCGGCCATGCCCACACCGATGCGCGCCTCGTTCATCATGTGGAACATGCACTTGAGGCCTTCGCCGGGCTGGCCCACCAGGTAAGCAATGGCGCCCGCTTGGCCGCGCACCGGGTATTTGCCCTCGCCAAAATTGAGCAGCGTGTTGGTGGTGCCGCGCCAGCCACACTTGTGGTTGAGGCCGGCCAGCGCCACGTCGTTGCGCTCGCCGGTGAGCTGGCCCTCGGTGTCGACCAGCTTCTTGGGCACGATGAAGAGCGAGATGCCTTTGACGCCCGGCACCAGCTGGCCATGGGCATCGGGGATCTTGGCCAGCACCAGGTGGACGATGTTCTCGGTCAGCTCGTGCTCGCCGGCCGAAATCCACATTTTGTTGCCGCGCAGGCGGTAGCGCGGACCCAGTGGGTCGTTGTCAAAGCCTTCGCCATCGGGCACGGCGCGGGTGGCCACATCGCTCAAACTCGAGCCCGCTTGCGGCTCGGACAGGCACATGGTGCCCGAGAAGCGGCCGTTGAATTCGTTGAGCGCAAACACCTGTTTTTGCAGCGCGGTGCCATGCGCCATCAGCAGGTTGGCGTTGCCCGTGGTCAGCATGCCCGAGCCGATGCTGACCGAGGCCATGGCGAAAAAGGCGTTGGCCGCGGCCTCGACCGTGTAGGGCAGCTGCATGCCACCGATGTCGTAGTCCTGCGCGGCGCTCAGCATGCCCGATTCGGCGTAGGCCTTGCAGGCGTCGTGGGTGGCCTGCGGCAGGATGACCTTCTCGCCGTTGAATCTCGGCTCTTCGATGTCAACCGTGCGGTTGAACGGCGCGTACTTGTCGCGCGCGATGCGCTCGCAGGTATCGAGCACGGCATCGAAGGTCTCACGCGAATGGTCGGCAAAGCGTTCGCGTTGCTGCAACTCGGGCACGTTCAACCAGTCGTACAGCAGGAAATCGACGGTGGGGCGCAGGGACATCGCGTGTCTTTCTGTCAGGGCAAAAGCAAAGGGCAGGACGCATGATGCGCCCTGCCCCCGTGTGGATCAGCCATCCAGGTGACAGCCGATGGGCACGGGCGTCACAGCACCTCGAAGATGCCGCAAGCGCCCATGCCGCCACCGATGCACATGGTCACGGCCACGCGCTTGGCACCACGGCGCTTGCCTTCGATCAGGGCGTGGCCCGTCAGGCGCTGGCCGCTCACGCCATAGGGGTGGCCCACGGCGATGGCACCGCCGTTGACGTTCAGGCGGTCGGCCGGGATGCCCAGCTTGTCGCGGCAGTACAGCACCTGCACGGCAAAGGCTTCGTTCAGCTCCCACAGGTCGATGTCCTGCACCCTCAGGCCCAGGCGGGCCAGCGCCTTGGGCACGGCGTACACCGGGCCAATGCCCATTTCGTCGGGCTCGCAACCGGCCACGGCAAAGCCCAAAAAGCGGCCAATGGGGGTCAGGCCTTGTTGCTGGGCCAGGGTTTCGTCCATCACCACACATGCGCCCGCACCGTCAGAGAACTGGCTGGCGTTGCCTGCGGTCACCAGACCACCTGGCAATGCAGAACGCAAGCCGCGAATGCCGTCCACCGTGGTACCGGCGCGAATGCCTTCGTCTTTAGCAACGGTGACCTGTTTG
>JBDLTR010000009.1:0-10798 GCA_039805705.1 Pseudomonadota bacterium | reverse complement strand
GTCGGCCAAGCCGTCGCCAACCTTCAGGCCCTTGGCGTAATCGGCCAGCGCCTGTGCGAAATCGTTCTTGATGCTTTCATGCACCAGAAAGCGTGTGGGGGAAATGCAGACCTGGCCGGCGTTGCGGAACTTGGCGGCACCGGCGGCTTTGACGGCCAAAGCGATGTCCGCATCCTCACAGACGATGACCGGCGCATGACCGCCCAGCTCCATCGTCACCCGCTTCATGTGCTGGCCCGCCATCGCGGCCAGCTGCTTGCCCACCGGCGTGGAGCCGGTGAAGGTGATCTTGCGGATGGTCGGGTGCGGCACCAGGTAGCCCGAAATCTCAGCCGGATTGCCATAGACCAGTTGCAGCACGCCCGCCGGGATGCCGGCATCGGCAAAGGCTTTGACAAAGGCGGCGGGGCCGGCCGGGGTCTCCTCGGCGGCCTTGACGATCATCGAGCAGCCGGCGGCCAGGGCGGGACCGACCTTGCGCACCACTTGGTTGATCGGAAAATTCCAAGGCGTGAAGGCGGCGACGGGTCCCACCGGGTCCTTCACCACCATTTGGCGCAGCTCAGGCTTGCCACGTGAAGGCACCAAGCGCCCGTAGACGCGCTGGCCTTCATCGGCAAACCATTCCAGCAGATCGGCTGCGGCCAGCGTCTCGCCCTTGGCTTCGACCAGGGGCTTGCCCTGCTCTTGGGTGATCAAGGGGGCGATCTCTGCGGCACGTTCGCGGATGAGTGCCGCAGCCTTGCGCATGATTTTGGCGCGGTCAACGGCGGGCATATCGCGCCAAGTCATGAAGCCCTGCTGGGCGGCGACCAGGGCGCGGTCCAGATCGACCTTGGAGGCCTGGGCCACGCGACCAATCTCCTGGCCCGTGGCCGGGTTGAACACGGCGAGCGAGCGGCCGTCGGCCGCGTCCTGCCATTGACCGTCAATGAAAAGCTGGGTGTGTGGGTACATGGTGGTGGCGAGATGAAAGGGTTGGAGGCCGATCGTTGACCGACCCTTGGCGAACGTGCCGATGATATTCCTTGTATCCAGGAAAGGCGGGGAGTTCGTCAGCGCACCAGAACAGGCCGCGCATGGCGCATCAAAATTCAGGGATTGCGTCCGCCATCGTGTATCCGTGCATGGATGCGCTGCACCGTCTTCCACACGCCCCCCAGCACCAGCGGCACCATGAGCCCCGTGGCCAGCTCGGGCTGGATCGGCACACCAGCCAACTTGAGGGCCTTGGCGGCGTACAGCAGCAAGCTGATCACGTAGTAGCTGATGGCCGCGATGGACAGGCCCTCCACCGTGGACTGCAAGCGCAGTTGCAGGTCTTGGCCGCGCGTGAGTTTTTCAAGCAGTTGCTGGTTCTGAGCCTCGGTGGCGATGTCCACGCGCGTGCGCAGCAGCGCGCTGGTGCGCACCACGCGCTCGGACAAGGCCGCCAGGCGCTGCGCGGTGGCCGCCACCGTGGCCATGGCCGGGCCCATGCGGCGCTGCATGAATTCGCCCACGGTCTGGGTGCCGTGGACCGGCCGCTCGCGCAGCTCAACGATGCGCTCGCGCACCAGCGCGTCGTAAGCGCGGGTGGCCGAGAAGCGGTAGCCGTGCTCGGCCGTGGTGCGCTCGACCTTGGCGGCCAGGGCCACCAGATCGTCGAGCAGCTCCTGGTCGCTGCCTTGCTTGGCGTCCAGGCGCGCGGCGATGTTGGCGAGCAGGGCCTCGGCCTGGGCCAACTCCGGCGACAACTGCTTGGCCACCGGCAGGCCACGCAAAGCCATCAGGCGGTAGGTCTCGAGCTCGAGCACGCGCTGCGAAATGCGACCCGCACGGCCCTCGGGTGTCTCGCCCTGGGTGAGCACCAGCATGCGCTCAAAACCATCGGCGCCAATGCGAAAGTGGGTCAGCAGGCAAGAGTGTGATTGGTTGTGCACGGTGTTGCCCATGTGCGAGCCGATCACCATGCCCTCGCCCAGCCACTGCTGGGCCTTGGCCAGCATGTCGGGCTCGCCCATGCCCTCGGGCAACATGGCCAGCTGGATCGCGGCCACGGTTTGGCCGGGGACGCCGCGCAGCCATTCGGTGCCGGCCGCCACATGGGGGGTGAGTTCGGGCAAGGTGGCGCCCCAGGCGGCGTGCGCTGGCAAGGGCTGCACGATGGAGTAGCGGGTGAACTCGGTGTGCCGTTCCCATTTGACGGTGAAGCCTTCGCAGCGCAAGCGCAAGAAATTGCCCTGCAGTTGCTGCAAACGCAGGTCCGCATGCCCCGGCAAGCGCTGGAGGTGGGCGCATTCCTGCTCGCGACCGACTTCGGCATTGAGCACCGCCACATAGGTGATCAAGGCGGGCAGGCGAACCCGCGCCGAAGGCCGGGCATGCACCTCGTTGTGCAGCACGTGGCGCAGCGGGTCGTCCAGGGGCAAAAAGCGGGAGTCGATCTCGTTCATGGCCCCATTGTCCGGGCTGGCCGCGCACAACGCCAGGGCTGGCGGTGATTTATCTGGGCAGGTTGTGGCGCCTGCCACAACCGACACCCAGGACAGTGCCTCAGGGCTTGGGCACAGGCGCAGGGTCAGGCTGCAGCAAATCCCCGCTGCGCAAACCCCACCAGGTCCAACGCACCAAGGCGGCGATCACCACACTGACCAGGGCCAGGCCGATCAGGCCCACCCAGGCGGGCAGCCACCCCGCGCTGCCCAGGCGCAGGGTGAGGGAGGCAAAAGCCGCCATCGGGAAAGACAGGCTCCACATCGGCATGCCAAACGGCTGGTCGAAACAACGGGGCAACTGGCGCAGCGCCCACAGCAAAAAGCCCAGGGCCAAGGCCCAGCACAGCAGGGCGGGTGCCATGCCGGCTTGCGCCACCATCAGGTCCAGACCGATCACCGAGGGCGGCGCCACCAGCACGAACACGCTGGGCCGCAAGCGATCGGGCCACCAGCCCAAGCGCCGCACGCGCAGCACCAAGAGCACCAGCACCAGCGGCCACAAGGCTGCGCCCACGCCGGCCTGAACCCAGGCCCAGTCGGCATGGCCCAGGCGCACGCCGGCCAAGGGCACCAGCACATTGCCCACCACCGGGATCAGCAAGGCCGGGGTCACGCCCATCCAGCGCGCGGACGGCATGCGCAACCAGCGCCAGAACACGGCCAGCGTCAGCACAGCCTGCAAGGCCGCGCCCACTTGCCACAGCGCGTCCCACACCGGCGCCACACCGCCCAGGCTGCTGCCCACCGTGGCCAGCAGGATCAGCGAGACCGGCAAGGGCGCAAAAAACACATAACGCACCGGGTGCATCCACTCCAGGCGCAGCACCTGGGGCCAGCGCCGGATGCGCCACACGGTCAGGGGCAGCAGCGTGGCAAACGCCAGCGCCGCCAGCGCGCCGATCAGGCGCGCGATGTCGACACCCGCGTCGCCGAAATGGCCTGCGGCCTGCCACCAGGCCAAGGACAGGCCCGACAGGCCCATGACGGGCACGAACCAGATCAAGCCCAGGTGCTCCAGCGAGGGCGCTGGGCGTACGCTGGACGCGGCCTCAGGGGTGGGGCACGGCAAGATCGGTCCTCAGCAGCAACCGCCACCCGAGGTGTTGCAAGCGCCCGCCTCTTTCACACCCAGCTTGCGCAGCAGGATGCCGGGCGGGCAAAAACCGGTGATGCCCGACTGGAACAGGTTGAAGCCCACAAACGCGGTGAAGGCCAGGAACCAAGGGCTCACAAACAGCGGCGAGGCTTCGACGCCCAGCGCGAGGGACAGCATGACGAAAAAGCCGGCCATGATGCGGATGTAACGTTCGACGGTCATTTCAGTTCTCCTTTGAAATCAATGAAACAAGGGCATCCCCGAGAAGGTGGGGATGCATGGACCCCGGATCAAGTCCGGGGTGACATGAGGGCGCGCGACTTCAGGCATTTTCAAAACGCTTGCGGTAGAGCGCGTAATACAGCACCGGGATCACCACCAATGTGAGCATGGTGGAGACCAGGATGCCAAAAATCAAGGAAATGGCCAGACCGTTGAAGATCGGGTCATCCAGGATGAAGAAGGCGCCGATCATCGCAGCCAGGCCGGTCAGCGCAATGGGCTGGGCGCGCACCGCGGCCGACTGCACCACCGCGTCCTTGAAGGCCAGGCCGTTCTTGACCTGCAGCTCGATGAAGTCCACCAGCAAGATGGAGTTGCGCACAATGATGCCGGCCAGCGCGATCATGCCGATCATGCTGGTGGCGGTGAACTGCGACTGCAGCAGCGCATGGCCCGGCATCACACCGATGATGGTCAGCGGGATCGGCGCCATGATCACCAAGGGCGTGAGGTAGCTCTTGAACTGCGCCACCACCAGCAGGTAGATCAGGATCAGGCCCACGCCATAAGCGGCGCCCATGTCGCGGAAGGTCTCGTAGGTGATCTGCCACTCGCCGTCCCACTTGATGGCGTACTGGCGGAAGGGGTCTTGCGGCTGGCGAATCCAGTACTCACCCAGCTCGCCGGCGTTGGGCAACTGCGCCGCTTTCAGGTGTGGGCGGATCGCGAACAGGCCATAGAGCGGAGAGTCCAGCTTGCCGGCCATGTCGCCAAACACATAACTCACCGGCATCAGGTCCTTGGTGAACAGGGGCTTGTCGATCACGCCGGTGTCCACCTGGACGAGTTCGGACAGCGGCACCAGGCGACCGTTGGCGGCGCGCAGCGGCAAGGCCAGGATCTGCTGCAGACCGACCTGCGAGACCTGCGGCAGCTGCAGGCGCACGGGCACCGGCAGCTTGGACTGCGCATCGTGCAGGTAGGCCGCGTCCATGCCCGAGAGCGCACCGTGCACGGTCTGCGCGATCGTGGCGACCGGGATGCCCAGCGATTCGGCACGCTGGCGGCGCACCGTCAGGTGGGCGCGCGGGGCGTCGATCTTGAGCGTGCTGTCGAGCGCCACGATGTCGGGCGTGTCGTCAAAGGCTTGGAGGATGCGCGCGGCCAGTTGCTGGCGGCCGGCTTCGTCGGGGCCATAGACCTCGGCCACCAAGGGGCTCATCACCGGCGGCCCAGGCGGCACTTCCACCACTTTGACGCGGGCGCTGTAGCGTGCGCCGATCTTCTCCAGCTCGGGGCGCAGGCGCTGGGCAATCGCGTGGCTTTTTTCGCTGCGGTGCTGCTTGTCCACCAGGTTGACCTGCAGATCGCCTTGCTCGGCCTCGGCACGCAGGTAGTACTGGCGCACCAGCCCGTTGAAGGTGATGGGGCTGGCGGTGCCGGCATAGCCTTGCAGGTCGCGCACCTCTTTTTGCTGCGCCAGGAAAGCGCCCATCTCGTGCAGGGCAGAGGCGGTGGTCTCCAGCGGCGTGCCGGCCGGCATTTCCAGCACCACCTGGAACTCGCTCTTGTTGTCAAAGGGCAGCATCTTGAGCACCACCCACTGCACCACGGTCAGGCCGACCGAGAGCATGAGCGCCACCAAGATGCCCGCCAGCAACTGCCAGCGCTTGCGCGCGCTGTGCAAGAAAGGCGTGAGCAGGCGTGTGAACACGGTTTGCAGCTTGGCCGGCAGGCCGCCCGCTGCGGCGCCGTGGCCCGCATGCGCCGCGCTGTGCGACTTCATCAGCTGGAGCGCCAGCCAGGGCGTGACGGTGAAAGCAATCGCCAGCGAGAGCGCCATGCCCAGGCTGGAATTGATCGGGATGGGGCTCATGTACGGGCCCATCAAGCCACTCACAAAAGCCATGGGCAACAGCGCCGCGATCACCGTCAGCGTGGCCAGGATGGTCGGGCCACCGACCTCGTCCACCGCCTCGGGAATGATCTCGCGCAGCGATTTGCCCGGGAACAGCTGCTGGTGCCGGTGGATGTTTTCCACCACCACGATCGCATCGTCCACCAGGATGCCGATCGAGAAAATCAACGCGAACAGGCTCACGCGGTTGAGCGTGAAGCCCCAGGCCCAGCTGGCGAACAGCGTGGCCGTGAGCGTGAGGATCACCGCGCCGCCGACGATCACCGCCTCGCGCCGGCCCAGCGCCAAGCCCACCAGCAAGATCACCGAGCCGGTGGCAAAGGCCAGTTTCTGGATCAGCTTGTTGGCTTTTTCAGCAGCGGTCTCACCATAGTCGCGCGTGACGGTGGTGCGGATGTCGCCCGGGATCACGGTGTTGCGCAGCAACTCCAGCCGCGCGCGCGCGGCCGCGGCCACGTCCACCGCGTTTTCGCCCGGCTTCTTGCTCAGGGTCAGCGTGACGGCCGGGAACACCTGGCCCGCCTGCACGCCCGCCGCTTCGGCGTCGGCCGCGCCAGGCGTGAACCACACATAGCGCTGGGGCTGGGCAGCGCCGGCCTCGACTTTGGCAACTTCGCGCAGGTACACCGGCTTGCCGTTGTGCACGCCCACCACCAGTGCGGCCACGTCCTCGGCCGAGGTCAGGAATTCACCGGTTTCGACGCTGAGCATCTGGCCCCCGTCGGGCTGGACCACGGCGCCCGAGGGCATGCCGAAGTTGGCCGCCGCCACCACCGCCTTGAGCGACAACAGGTCGATGCCGCGCTCGCGCAAGCGCGTCGGGTCGATCGCGACCTGCACCACCCGGCCCGGGCCACCGATGGTTTGCACCTCGCGCGCGCCCTTGACCTGCTTGAGTTCCACCTCCAGCGTGTGGGCCACGCGCTCGAGTTCCAGCGCCGGGTTGGCCTCGGGGCTCCACAGCGTCACGCCCAGCACCGGCACATCGTCAATGCCCTTGGGCTTGACGATGGGCGTCAAGGTGCCCAGGTCACGCGGCAGCCAGTCCTGGTTGGCGTTGAGCACGTCGTACAGGCGCACCAGCGCCTCGGTGCGCGGCACGCCCACCTTGAACTGCACGGTGAGCACCGCCACGCCGGGCCGGGCCACCGAATAGGTGTGTTCGATGCCCTGGATCTGGCTGAGCACCTGCTCGGCCGGGCGCGCCACCAGGTTCTGCACCGTCTGGCTGCTGGCCCCCGGGAAGGGGATCAGCACATTGGCCATGGTCACGTTGATCTGCGGCTCTTCCTCGCGCGGCGTCACCAGCACAGCGAACAGGCCCAGCAGCAGGGCCACCAGCGCCAGCAAGGGCGTGATCGCGTTGGCCTGGAAGGCGGCCGCCAGGCGGCCTGAAATGCCCAGGGGGTTCAAAGGCGTGCTCATGCGGGCCTCACTTCGCCGCGGGCGTGGCACCGGCCAAGCCCGCCTGCACCGCGTTCACCGCCACCGCATCGCCGGCCTTCAAACCGGCCAGCACCTCCACGCCGGCCGCGCCCTGGTCGCCGCCCAGGCGCACGGCCTTGAGCGCAAACCCTTTGTCCGAGGCCACATACACCGCCGTCAGTTCACCGCGGCGCAACACCGCCGCCTGCGGCACCACCATGCGCTGCACCGGCGCGCCCACAAAGCGCACGCGGGTGGACTGGCCAGGCAGCAGCTGGGCCGCCGAGCCGGGCGCCACGTCCATCTTCCAGGTCAGGGTCTGGCTGACCGGGTCGGCCGCCGACACGCCCTGCTGGGCCGCCGGCGCGACCCACTGGCCGCCGATCTGCAATTCGGTGCGCTGCGCGCTGCGCGCCTGCGCCGCCATCGAGGCGGGCACCTGCACCGCCACCCGCAACGGTTGTGGCGCGTAGACCGTGGCCACCGGCTTGCCGGGCATGGCCAGGTCGCCGGCCTGGGCCAGCGTCTCCAGAACGTAGCCATCGAACGGCGCCGTCACTTGGGTGAAGGATTGGGCCAGGCGCGCCTGGCGGGCGCCGGCACCGGCACCTTCTCGGCCCGCCTGGGCCGCCTTGTATTGGGACTCGGCCACATCCAGCGCGGCCTGGCTGACAAAGCCCTGCTGGCGCAAATCGCGGGTGCGCTGCACGTTGGCCAAGGCGTTGGCCAACTCGGCCTCGGCCTGGGCCACCTGGGCCTGGCTGCGCGCCACGCCGGTTTGGGTGTCGCGGTCGTCGATGGTGGCCAGCACCTGGCCAGCCTTCACGCGGTCGCCCACTTTCACCAGCAGGCTGGCCACACGGCCAGCGGTCTGCGCGGCCACCGTGGCCTGGCGCACGGCCTCGACCACGCCGTCCAGCTCATACGCCGAGTTCACAGCCTGCGGGCCCATGGTGAGCACCGGCACTTGCGGGCCAGCCCACAGCGGCAGGGACAAGGACAGGGTCAAGGCCCAGAGTGGCAAACGGCGAACGAAAGGCATGGCAATCTCCTTGGGAGCCGATTCTATCCTATACCCCATGGGGTATAAAAATTCGACATCAAAAAACCCCACACTGCGCTGAGGGTGGGGTTTTGGCGGTGCGCCAAAGCTCAGAACGGGATGTCGTCGTCCAGGTCGTCAAAGCCCGAGGCGGCGGGTGCCGGCTTGGCGGCCGGGGCCGAAGCCGCCGGACGCTGGGCCGGGCGGCTGTAGCCACCGCCGTCCTCGCCACCGCGGGCATAGCCGCCACCGCCACCTTCTGCGCCCATGCCCTGGCGCGAGCCGAGCATCTGCATGGTGTCGCCACGGATGTCGGTGGCGTACTTCTCGATGCCGTCCTTGTCGGTGTACTTGCGGGTGCGCAAGCTGCCTTCGACATAAACCTGGCTGCCCTTTTTGAGGTACTGGCCGGCGATCTCGGCCAATTTGCCGAAAAAGCTGATGCGGTGCCATTCGGTGGCCTCGCGCATTTCGCCCGACTGCTTGTCTTTGTAGCGGTCGGTGGTGGCCACGCGGATGCTGGTCACGGCGTCGCCAGACGGCAAATAGCGGGTTTCGGGGTCGGCTCCCAGGTTGCCGACGATGATGACTTTGTTGACGGACGCCATGCGCTTCTCCTCGATGCAGTGGGGGAGATTATGGGGCCTGCACCAGCGGCTCGGAGCGCCCGGGGGCGCTCATGGGCCAAGCCACCAGGCACCACAAGGCCATGGCCGCCGCACACACCAAAAAGAGCATGGGGCTGCCCCAGCCCTTGACCATGGCACCGCCAGCCCAGCCGCCCACAAAAAAGCCCAGGGACTGCAGGGTGTTGTAGACGCCCATGGCGGCGCCACGCCCGCCAGCAGGCGCCAGCCGCGAGACCAGGCTGGGCTGGGTCGCCTCCAGCACATTGAAACCACAGAAAAAGACGAACAGCAGCCCCGCCAGCGGCCCCAGCCGTGGCGTGCCCGAAGCCACCACCAACAGGCCCAGCTGCACCAGCCCCAGCAGCACGATCGCCGCCAGAAAGACCTTTTTCAGATGCCCGCGGCGCTCCAGCGCAAACAGCCCGCCCAGCAGCACGAAGGCACCCAGCACCGCCGGCAGATACACCTGCCAGTGCTGCGCCTTGTCCAGCCCGGCCTGCACCAGCAGGGCCGGCACCGCCACCCACATGGCCAGCTGCACCGCATGCAGCACAAACACGCCCAGGTTCAGGCGCAGCAGACCCGCATGGCGCAGCACCTCGCTCAAGTGCCCGCGCGGTGCGCCGGCCTGTGCCCGGGGCTCGGGTGGCGCGCCCCAGACCACCACGGCCACGCCCAAGAGCGCGAGCACGCCGGTGATGGCGAACAGGCCCGCCAGCCCAAGCGCGGCAGCCAGCACCGGCGCGAGCACCAGCGAGAGCGCGAACATCAGCCCAATGCTGGCCCCCACCATGGCCATGGCCTTGGTGCGCACCGCGTCGCGCGTCAGGTCCGCCAGAAACGCCGTGACGGCCGCCGACACAGCCCCCGCCCCTTGCAGGCTGCGCCCCAGCAGCAGACCTTGCAAATCGGTGGCCGCCGCCGCCCAGAAACTGCCCACGGCGAAGACCAGCAAGCCCAGCACGATCACCCGCTTGCGGCCAAAACGGTCCGAGGCCATGCCATACGGCAGCTGCAGCAGCCCTTGGGTCAGGCCGTAAATGCCCATGGCCAGGCCCAGCAGGGCCGGGTCATCGCCACCCGGGTAGCGACGCGCCTCCAGCGCGAACACCGGCAACACCAAAAACAGGCCCAGCATGCGCAGGGCAAAAATGGATGCCAGCGAAAAGCTGGCGCGCCGCTCCAGCGGCGTCATGGCCGCGCGGGCGGGGTCGGCGCTGGCGAGGGGGGTCTCGGTCACAGTCACGGTCAATGCATTCCAACCGGCAAACCTGCGATTGTCACTGAAGTCGCACCCGCAGAGGCGGGCATCGCCGAGCCGGTGTGGCAAAGCCGCGGCCGACCCGGTGCGCCATCGGGCCTGGTTGGCGATAATCAAAGGTTTCCTTCGCCTGGCGCCCCCCTTGAACGCACCCACCGCCCCGACCCACCTCGCCGCCCACACCCCTGCCCCTGCCCCTGCGCCAGGGGTGGACGGCGACCGCTACCTGGGCGCGGCCCTGCGCCAGGGGCGCATCAGCGTGCGCGGCGCGCGCACCCACAACCTCAAGAACATCGACCTCGACATCCCGCGCGACCGGCTGGTGGTCATCACCGGCCTGTCGGGCTCGGGCAAATCCAGCCTGGCGTTTGACACCCTGTACGCCGAGGGCCAGCGCCGCTATGTGGAAAGCCTGTCGGCCTATGCGCGGCAGTTCCTGCAGCTCATGGACAAGCCCGATGTGGACCTGATCGAAGGCCTGTCGCCCGCGATTTCCATCGAGCAAAAAGCCACCAGCCACAACCCGCGCTCCACCGTGGGCACCGTGACCGAGATCCACGACTACCTGCGCCTGCTGTTCGCGCGCGCTGGCACACCGCACTGCCCTGACCACGGTCTGCCGCTGCAGGCCCAGACCGTGGCCCAGATGGTCGACGCGGTGCTGGCCCTGCCCGAAGACACCAAGCTGATGGTGCTGGCGCCGATCGCGCGCGAAAAAAAGGGCGAGT
>JBDLTR010000008.1:0-5869 GCA_039805705.1 Pseudomonadota bacterium | reverse complement strand
CCACCTTGTCACCGAACTCTTTTTCAATCGCCTTGCGGCCGTTGTCGTGCGCAAAGGTCCAGCCACCATCTCCCACCGGGCCGACGTAGGCGAATGCGATCTTGAGCGGCTCGGCCTTGGCCGGCGCTGCTGCAGGCGCTTCTGCCTTGGGTTCTTCCTTTTTGCCGCAGCCAATCAGGGCCGCGGCGGCAACAGCGGTCAGGGCCGCCAGCTTGATCACCGAACGCTTGGAGAAGTCTGTCATGTCAGTTCCTTTGCGAATGAACAGGTTGGGTTGAAGAAGAAACAATTATGAGCCCGGATGGAAAGGCCGCCCCAGCGAGGCGGGCATGTTCACCCGGATCCAGCTCGGGTTGCGCGAGATCAGCGCCAGCACCACGATGGTCGCCACATAGGGCAAGGCCGACAGCGCCTCGCTGGGCACCTCAACGCCCGCGCCCTGCAGGTGGAACTGCAGCATGGTCACGCCACCAAACAGGTAAGCCCCCAGCAGCACCCGGGCCGGTCGCCAGGTGGCGAAGGTGGTCAGCGCCAGCGCGATCCAGCCCTTGCCGGCCACCATGCCCTCGACCCACAGCGGCGTGTAGATGACCGAGATGTAGGCGCCCGCCAAGCCGCACAGCGCGCCGCCCGCCACCACGGCGGCCAGGCGGATGCGGCGCACCGGGTAGCCCAGCGCATGCGCCGACTCCGGCGACTCGCCGACCGCACGCAGCACCAGGCCGCTGCGGGTGCGCCCCAGCCAGAGGATCAGGCCAACGCACAGCGCCACCGTGATGTAGACCATGGGGTGCTGCTTGAAGAGGGCCGAGCCCAGCAGCGGTATGTCGGCAAGAAAAGGGATCTCGAATTGCGGGCGTTCAGGCAGCTTTTCCTGCACATAGCCAATGCCGGCGAAGGCCGAAAAGCCGACGCCAAACAGGCTGAGCGCCAGGCCGGTGGCGTACTGGTTGGTGCCCAGCCAGATCACCAGCAGACCGAACACCGCGGCCAGCAAGGCGCCAGCGCCCATGCCGGCGGCAAAACCGAGCCAGTCGTTGCCGCTGTGCACCACGGCGGCAAAACCGGCGATGGCGGCGCACAGCATGATGCCTTCGGCACCGAGGTTGACCACGCCGGCTTTTTCGTTGACGAGCAGGCCCAGGGCCGCGATGGCCAGCACGGTGCCGGCGTTCAGCGTGGCCGCGAACAAGAGTGCGTAGGTTTCCATCAGGCCACCTGCCCTTTCCTGCCCACGCCCGACGCCGTGCCCCAGCGCAGGCGGTAAGCCACCAGCGTGTCGCAGGCCAGCAGGCAAAACAGCAGCAGGCCCTGAAAGACGCCGGTGATCGATTTGGGCAAGCCCAGGCGCGACTGCGCCAGCTCACCACCGATGTAGAACATGCTCATCAGCACCGCCGACAGCACCATGCCCAGCGGGTGCAGCCGCCCCACAAAGGCGACGATGATGGCCGCAAAGCCATAGCCGGCCGGCACATAGGGCGTGAGCTGCCCGAGCGGCCCGGCGACTTCGAGTGCGCCGGCCAGACCAGCCGCCCCACCCGACACCAGCAAGGCGATCCACAAGGCCCGGCGCGAAGAGAAACCCGCATAACGGGCTGCCATCGGCGCCAGCCCGCCCACCTGCTGGGCAAAACCGGCGCGGGTGCGGAACAGATACACCCACAGCAGCACTGCGGCGGTCAACGCGATCGGCAGGCCGAGGTTGATGCGCGAGCCGCTCATCAGGCGCGGGATCTGCGTCACTTTTTCAAAGGTCTTGGTCTGCGGAAAGTTGAAGCCCGCCGGGTCTTTCCAGGGGCCGTAGACCAGGTAGCTCAGCACCATGATGGCCACATAGACCAGCATCAGGCTGACCAGGATTTCGTTGGCGTTGAAGCGGTCGCGCAGCACGGCGGTGAGCCCGGCCCACAGCATGCCGCCCAGCACACCGGCGAGCAGCACCGCCGGCATGATCCAGCCGCCGGTGCTTTTGTCGGCCAGCAGCCCCACGCCGCCCGCGCAGACCGCGCCAATGACGAACTGGCCTTCGGCACCGATGTTCCACACATTCGAGCGAAAGCACACCGCCAGGCCGAGCGCGATCAACAGCAGCGGCGTGGCCTTGACCATCAGCTCGCCGATCGCATAGGTGCTCTTGAGCGGCTCCCAAAAGAACATCTGCAGGCCGCGCACCGGGTCCTTGCCCAGCGCGGCGAACAGCACGGTGCCCAGCAGCACCGTCAGGGCCAGCGCCAGCAAGGGCGACGCCCAGGTCCAGAGCCTGGACGCCTGGGGCCGGGGTTCAAGCCGCCACATGGCTGGCCTCCTGGTGGCTTGCGGCATCGGGCCACAGGCCGCTCATCCATTCGCCGATGCGCTCCACCGTGGCTTCGCTGCGGGGCAGCGAGGGCGAGAGGCGGCCCCTGGCGATCACATGCAGGCGATCGGAGATTTCGAACAATTCTTCCAGCTCCTCGCTGACCACCAGCACCGCGCAACCGGCATCGCGCAGGGCCAGGATTTCGCCGCGGATCTGCGCGGCCGCGCCCACGTCCACGCCCCAGGTGGGCTGCGAGACGATGAGCAGCGTGGGCTGCGCGCTGATCTCGCGCCCCACGATAAACTTTTGCAGGTTGCCACCCGACAGGGAACGCGCCGCCGCATCGGGCCCCGAGGCCTTGACCTTGAAGCGCTCCATGATGCCGCGCGCCTGCGCGGCCAGCGCGCCGCTGCGGATCCAGCCGCCTGCGCCCAGCGCTTCCTTGCGCGTGAGCAGCAGGTTCTGCGCCAGGCTCATCGACGGCACCGCGCCACGCCCCAGCCGCTCCTCGGGCACAAAGTGCAGGCCCAGGCCGCGCCGTGCACCTGGGCCCATGCGGCCAGCGGCTTGCCCGGCCACACGGATGGCGCCCGGCGCTGCGCGGCGGTCTTCGCCCGACAAGGCCCACAGCAGCTCGCGCTGGCCGTTGCCCGACACCCCGGCCAGGCCCACCACCTCGCCCGCGCGCACCTGCAGGTCGATGCCCTGCAGGTCCACGCCAAACGGGCCTTCCTTGGGCAGCGACAGGCTGTGCACCTGCAGCACCACCTCACCTGGGGCACGTGGCGTCGGCGCCAGGGTCGGCGGCTCGGCGCCGATCATCAGGCGGCTCAAGCTGGCGTTCGATTCTTCACGCGGGTCGCACACACCCGTCACCTGGCCGCCGCGCAGCACCGTGCAAGCGCTGCACAGCGCGCGGATCTCGTGCAGCTTGTGGCTGATGTAGAGCAAGCTGCAGCCCTGTGCCACCAGCTGGTGCAACACCACGAACAATTTCTCGACCGCCTGCGGCGTCAGCACCGAGGTCGGCTCGTCCAGGATCAGCAGCTGGGGCTCGGACAGCAGCGCGCGGATGATCTCGACCCGCTGCATCTCGCCCACACTCAGGGTGTGCACCGGGCGCTGGGCCTCGATGTCGAGACCGTATTCGCTGGCCTTGGCCTCGATGCGGCGTGTGACCTCGGCCAGGGGCAGCGACTTGTCCAGGCCAAGCCACACGTTCTCGGCCACGGTGAGTGTGTCGAACAGGCTGAAATGCTGGAACACCATGCTGATGCCCAAGGCCCGAGCCTCTTGCGGGTTGCGGATCTGCACCGGCTGGCCCTTGAAGAGGATGCGGCCCTCGTCGGGCTTGACCGAGCCGTAGATGATCTTCATGAGCGTGGACTTGCCAGCACCGTTTTCGCCCAGC
Organism: Pseudomonadota bacterium; assembly: GCA_039805705.1. Classification (GTDB taxonomy): domain Bacteria; phylum Pseudomonadota; class Gammaproteobacteria; order Burkholderiales; family Burkholderiaceae_C; genus Limnohabitans_A. The sequence goes on along the minus strand of JBDLTR010000008.1, from coordinate 2,156 downwards.
ACGGCATGGGCCTGGCCAGGCAGCACGGTCAGCGACACGTCCTGGTTGGCCACCACGCCAGGGTAGCGTTTGGTGATGCCCTGCAGGGACAGCAAAGGGGAGCTCATGCGCGAGTGCCTTGGGTCAGGTGTGTTCAGATGCACGTTTCAGGCCATCTCGGTCGCACGGCCATGGGGGTCTTGGCCGCGAATTTTGCCCCAAAGCGACGCATTGGCTGAACCTGGGCGATCGGCGCAGTGGACGGCGCGCCAAGCTGAACGTCAAAGCCCGCGACAATGGGAACATGAGCGAGACCCGCGACGACCCCATCATCGACCCCATCGGCCAGGCCCAGCGCGAGCGTGTCCGCCAGGGCATCGCCCAGTTCCAGGCCCGCCTGCAAGCGGCCGGGATCGACTTCAGAGACCCTCCGCCCGAGCCCACCTCCTGCTGCGGGCGCGGCTGCAACGGCTGCGTCTGGGAAGGATACGACGCGGCACTGATGTGGTGGTACGAGGACGCCGGGACGCTGCTGGTGGGGTGAACGGGGACAGCGCGCCCCCAAACGCTTGCAGCGAGCGTGCAGACAAAAAAACGCACCACTGATGACAGTGGTGCGTTTTGATGGAGGCGCGGGCCGGAGTCGAACCGACCTACACGGATTTGCAAGCCAATGGATTGGCACCCCCAAACCCAGCAATCATGCGGGTTTCAGCTCGATTCTCGAGTTGCTCCACATCTGAATCATCACAATGCCAATTGGCCTGCAGCCCGCATGAATGCTCAACGTGCCACCAAGAAGTTAGATGTCAAAAGAACTCCAGCGCCAACCGACTTCCTGCGGCTGAATTCGACCTAAAGCCGCCTTTCATGTTGACATGGTCAATGGCTGTTTACGTTCGAGACATATCCTTCGCTTTAGTACCACCCGCCACCGAGTAGGTAATTGGCAACTTGCGCGTAGCCAAAAACTGCCCCAGCGTCTCGCCACAGAAAGCGGCGTAAACAGCCGGATTGGGCACGCCAAGCACGGCGGCCATTTTTTCGAGCACGAAGAAGATCACACCCCGGCGGATCATCTCGATCCACTTTCGGCCACGGATCAGGTCCTTTTCTTCTTCGCTGAGACCATGCTCGGTGGCCAGAGCCTCAAAGTCGTTCACAAAACGCGCGCGGTGCTCGGGCTTGACCAGCGCATGCAAAAAGCGATTGATGCGAAGGTTGGCGTGGCTGCGCGCGTGGGTGAAGGGGTAAGTGCCTTGCAGGGCGCCCGCGCCTTCGAGTTCGTGGCCGATGTGCTGGCGGTGGGCATCCACCGCCAGCACATCGGGCTCGCCGCCCTGGTCTTCGAACACCAGCGTGGCAATGTTGGTGACCGAGGGTGCGTAGGTCTGTTTGTGCACCAGCTTGACCTGGTGGGACAGCGCGCCGCGCATGATCAGCCACATGATGACTTCGGCACCTTCCATCCCGCCTTTGGCGGCGTACTCGGCGATGTGCATGTTCACGAGTTGCTCGGGGGCCTTTTCCAGCAGGTCGAGGAACTCGTTGTCCCAGGCTTCGTTGATGAAGCCTGCACGCTCGCCGTGCACCTGGTGCGACAGCCCGCCAGTGGCCATGATGGCGACGTTGAGGTCTTCGGGGTAGCTCTCGACGGCACGGCGCAGCGCCTGGCCCAGCTTCCACATGCGTTTGGCACTGGGCACGGGCAGTTGCAGCACGCCGACTTGCAGCGGCACCACCTGGCCCGGCCAGGGACCGCGCTCGTCGCCCAGCATGGACAGCGGCGACAAAAAGCCGTGGTCCACCGGCTTGCCCTGGAAGAAGGACATGTCGAACTCATCGGCCACCATGGCCATCGCGATGTGCTGCGACAGCCCCAAATGGCCCCGCGCTGGCGCCACATCGCGTGGCCCACCGCCCTCGTCAGCAGCCACATATTGGTCGTCGATGCCGAGAACGAACGCCGAATAGTGGTCGAAGAAGAAGCTGGTGATGTGGTCGTTGTAGATGGTGAAGATCACATCGATCTTCTTGGCGTGCACCCAGCCACGGATCGCGTCGAAGCCGTCGAAGATCGGCTTCCAGGCCGGGTCGAGTTGCTTGCCCGTGTCCTTGGCGTAGCCGATGGTGGGGGAATGGGATGCACCGATGCCGCCGATGAGGGTTGCCATGGG
>JBDLTR010000007.1:0-6161 GCA_039805705.1 Pseudomonadota bacterium | reverse complement strand
TGATCGCCCTGACCGCCGCCAGCCTGGTGGCCTGCCAGGACAAAGCCGAACCCACCACCGCCGCGCCGCTGCCCATCATCGACCACCAGCAGCTGCGCTACCCGGCCGGCCACCCCCAGCTCAAGCTGCTGGTGACCGCCGAAGCCTTGCCCGCGAAAAGCGTGGCGGTGGACCTGCCCGCGCGGCTGGTGTGGGACGAAGAAAAAACCCAGCGCATTTACCCCGCCTTTGCCGGCCGCGTCAGCCGCATCACCGCCGATGTTGGCCAGGCGGTCAGCCCCGGCCAGCTGCTGGCACAACTGGCCTCGCCCGAATTCGGAGCGGCACAAGCCGACACCCAGCGCGCCCAAGCCGAGGCGGCGCTGGCGCGCAAAGCGCTGGCCCGCCAGCGCGAGCTGTTCGAGGCTGGGGTGGTGGCGCGCAAAGACCTGGACGTGGCCGAGGCCGACAGCGCACGCGCCGAGGCCGAGGTGGCGCGCGCCCAAGCCCGCACCAGCCTGTACGGCAGCACCGCCGGCGTGAACCAGCAACTGGGGCTGCGCAGCGACATCCGCGGCAACGTGGTCGAGCGCAACATCAACCCTGGACAAGAGGTGCGGCCCGACAACGCCAACGTGCCGCTGTTTGTGGTGTCCGACCCGTCCACCTTGTGGGTGCACATCGATGCGCAAGAGGCCGACGCGCGCGCACTGCGGCCGGGCGCCACGGTGCAGCTGCAGGTGCCGGTGCTGGGTGATCAGACATTCGAGGCCCGCGTGGCGGCCGTGACCGACCAGATCGACCCCAGCACCCGGACCATCAAGGTGCGGGCCGTGGTGAACAACCCCCAACGCCTGCTCAAAAGCGAGATGCTGGCGCGCGCCCATTACGAGCGCCAAGTGGACGCCAGCGTGGAAGTACCCGCCTCGGCGGTGTTCTTGCGTGGCAACCAGCAATTCGTGTTTGTGCAAAGCGCGCCCGGGGCTTTTGAACCCCGCGATGTGAAACTCGCCCACGAAGGTGCGCAAAAAGTGCTGATCAGCGAAGGCCTGAAGCCCGGTGAACAGGTGGTGGTGCAAAACGGCCTGCTGCTGGCGCGCGAGTTGCGCATCGCGCGCGAAACCGCCAAAGGCGAGACCGTCGAGCAGGGACCGAAACAGTGAAGAGGCTGATTCACCTGGCTTTGAGCCAACCCTTGCTGATCGTTTTAGCCACCTTGCTGTTTGGCCTGGCCGGCGTCATCTCTTTCAAAAACCTGTCGGTCGAAGCGTTCCCCGATGTGACCGACACCCAGGTCACGGTGATCGCGCTGTACCCAGGCCGAGCTGCCGAAGAGGTGGAAAAGCAGGTCACCCTGCCGCTCGAAGCGAATCTGGCGGGCCTGCCCCACGCGATCCGGCTGTTCTCGCACACCCAGTTCGGCCTGTCGTTCTCGGTCATTACCTTCGACGACAAAGCAGATGTGAACCTGGCACGCCAGCAGGTCAACGAGCGCTTGGCGAACGTGGATCTGCCCGATGGGGCTCAAGTCAACATCGCGCCGAACGCCACACCGGTGGGCGAGATCATGCGCTACCGGGTGCGTGGCGACGGCCAAACCACCACCGACCTGCGCACGATCGAGGACTGGACCATCGAACGCGCACTGCGCCAAGTTCCCGGGGTAGCCGACGTAGTGGCCATGGGCGGTTACATCAAGCAGTACGAGGTGCAGCCCGACCTCGACAAGCTGCGCGCCTACAAGCTCACCTTCCAGAACCTGCTCGAGGCGCTGGGCCGTGGCAACTCCAACGCCGGCGGCAGCTATGTGGCCCAAGGCGCTCAGCAGTTCGCCATCCGTGGCATTGGGCTGTTGCGCTCGCCGGAAGAGATTGGCCAAATTGTGCTGGCCTCGCGCAACGGCACACCGATCCTGATGCGCGATGTGGCCCAGATCAAGCTCGGCGCCGTGCCGCGCTTGGGCACAGTGGGGCAAGACGCCGACGACGATGTGGTGACCGGCATCGTGATCATGCGCAAGGGCGAGAACCCCAGCGTCGTGCTCAAGGCGGTCAAAGAAAAAATCGCCAACCTCAATGAGCGCGGGCTGCCGCCCGGCGTGCAAATCGTGCCGTTTTACGACCGCACCTGGCTGATGGATAAAACACTGACCACCGTGTTCAAAAACATGGTCGAAGGGGCCTTGTTGGTGTCGCTGGTCCTGTACGTGTTTTTGTCCAACCTGCGGGCCACTTTGGCGGTGGTGCTGGTCATTCCCCTGGCGCTGCTGTCGACCTTCATGGGGCTGAAAGTGATGGGCGTCCCGGCCAACCTGTTGAGCCTGGGCGCCATGGACTTCGGCATCATCGTCGATGGCGCAGTGATCGTGATCGAGAACATCATGCATCGCCTGGCCGAGCGCGGCGAAGGCATGAACGAGAAAGAGCGCAAGGTGCTGATCACTCAGGCCACCAACGAGGTGGGGCGCCCGACGCTGTTTTCGATGCTGATCATCATCGCGGCACACATCCCGATCTTTGCGCTGCAGCGCCACGAAGGTCGCATCTTCCAGCCCATGGCCCTCTCGGTCACCGCGGCACTGGTCGGGGCCCTGGTGTTCTCGATCACCTTGGTGCCTTTGCTGGGTTACTGGATGCTGCGCAAGGGGCTGCCGCACGACGACAACCGGGTGGTCAAGTCGGTCAAGGCCTTCTATGCCCCGATTTTGGATTGGGCGCTGTTGCACCGACGCAAAGTCGTGCTGTCCTCGCTGGCCGCGTTTGTGCTGGCCATGGGCGCGGCTTCGCGCCTCGGTTCGGAATTCCTGCCCGACCTCAACGAAGGCACCTACTGGGTCAACTGGGACATGCCCGCGAGCGTGTCACAGCAAGAGGCCAGCCACATCTTGCGCATGGCCCGCAAGGCCCTGCTCACCATCCCGGAGGTGCGCACCACCGTCTCCAAATCGGGCCAACCTGAGGACGGCACCGACCCGAAAACCCTGAGCATGGCAGAGCTGTTCGTGGACGTGAAACCCCCCGAGCAATGGCGAAAGGGCCTCACCCACGACAGCCTGATCGATGAGATGGACCGGGCGCTGTCGGTGATCCCGGGCGTTGATCCGGCGTTCTCGCAACCGATCCGCGACAACGTTCTCGAGTCGATCTCCCAAATCAAAGGGCAAATCGTGGTCAAAGTGGCGGGCGATGACCTCGCGGTTTTGCGCCAGATCGTCGAGGCCATGCAGAGGGAGTTCAAGCAGGTCCCCGGCGTGCAGCGCGCCGAGGTCGATCGCCTGGGCGAGCTGCCACAACTGGTGGTCGACATCGACCGTGAACGCGCCGCGCGCTATGGCCTGAACGTGAGCGACGTGCAGGACGTGATTGAGGCTGCTCTCGCGGGCAAGGCCGCCACACAGATTTGGGAAGGCGAGCGCAAGTTCGCGGTGGCTCTGCGTTTGCCTGAAGAGCGCCGCAGCATCGCCCAGCTGGTGAGCACGCCGATTGCCATCCCCGATGGGGGCTACACCACGCTGGGTGCGGTCAGTCAGATCCGGCAGGTCAGTGGGGCCATGAACATCGCGCGCGAGGCAGGCCGACGCACGATGGCGATCGGCATCTTCATCAAGGGCCGCGACATGGGCTCAGTGGTGGCGGACATGAAAAAGCGGGTGGCCGAGCATGTGCAAGTGCCCGAGAACTATGCGGTCAACTGGTCTGGCGAGTTTGAAAACCAGGAGCGAGCCATGCAACGCCTGTCGGTGGTGGTGCCAATCTCGCTGCTGCTGATCTTTGTGCTGCTGTTCAACGCCTTCAACTCGGTCAAGACGGCGGTGCTGATCCTCATCAACGTGCCCTTGGCCTTGATCGGTGGCTTCATCGCGCTGTGGGTCTTCGGCATCCCGCTGTCGGTGTCGGCCGCCATCGGCTTCATCGCGCTGTCGGGCCAGGCGGTGCTCAATGGGGTGGTGATGCTCTCGGTGTTCCAGCAGCTGCGCAATGCGGGCTACACCGTGCTCGACGCCGTCAAGGAAGGCGCCATGCAACGCCTGCGCACGGTGCTGATGACGGCCATGCTGGCCGCGCTGGGCTTGCTGCCCATGGCCATCAGCCACGACATCGGCTCGGAAACGCAGCGCCCCTTGGCGATCGTGGTGATCGGCGGTCTGATCACAGCGACGCTGCTGACCTTGGTGGTGCTGCCGGTGCTGTACGTGGCCTGGTTCTCGGGCAAAACCCAGGCCAGCAAGGCCTGACCGTCTGCGGGGTGAGGCCGCCCGTGCGTGGGGCGACCCCGCCTCAGCCCAAACCGATCGGCGCGGGCGCGCGCGACACGATGGTGCTGAAGAGCTGCTCGTATTCGGCCGTGGGCGCGTATTGGCCGGTCAGCGGGTCCTGGTTTTCGGCAAAGGCGGCGTCCAGCGCACGCCAGTCGGCTTCGCCGAGGGTCTTTTCGGCTTCGGGCAGGATCACCGACTCTTCCAGGTTCATGTGGTCCAGGTAGAAGTCCACATAGCGCTTGAAGGCGTCCTCGAAGGCCTGGCGCCGCGTGGGGCCCAGCAGTTCCCAGGACAACAGCAGGTGCTGCAACTCGCGCGCGGCTTTCTCGCTGTACATGTGGTCGCGCTCGAGCCGATCGACCGCTCCCAGCACATGCGGGGCGCTCTTGACCACCTTGGGGAACAAGAGGTTCGATTCTTTCGGGTGGTGCAGTCGCTCGGGGAATTCGTCGATGTAAAACAGCATGGCGCGCACCACATCGAAGAAGGTTTTGCGGCCCTCATCGGGACCGCGCTCGACCATCATGCGCATCGACTGCAGCATGGCGGCCAGCGAGGCGTGTTCATCGCGGATGATCTGCAGGCTGCGGGGGGTGCTCATGGTGTTTCTCCTGGGTTGGACACCAGTGTGCAGAGATCGCGCCGCGCCATTTCTGACGCAAGTCAAGAAAAACGCATTAGCCGACCGGGCGGTCGGTGAATTTCCAGCGCTTGAGCAAAAGGGCATTGCCCATGACGCTGACCGAGCTCAGCGCCATGGCCCCACCGGCAATCACCGGGCTCAGGTAACCGAGCGCGGCCAGCGGGATGCCCGCCGTGTTGTAGGCAAAGGCCCAAAACAGGTTCTGCCGGATCTTGGCCACGGTGCGTGCCGAGATCTCGAGCGCAGCGCCAACCAGGGCCACATCCCCGCGCATGAGCGTGATGCCCGCCGCGTGCATGGCCACGTCGGTGCCGTTGCCCATGGCCAGGCCCACATCGGCCGCGGCCAAGGCGGGCGCATCGTTGACGCCGTCACCGACCATGGCCACCACATGACCGCCTTCACGCAGGCGCGCGACCTGCGCGGCTTTGTCGCCGGGCAACACCTCGGACAGCACCTCACCGTCCTCGGGGCGCAGGCCCAAACGCCGCGCCATGGCTTCGGCCGCGCCGCGGTTGTCGCCCGACACCATGACCAGCTTGAGGCCACGCGCGCGCAGGGCTTGCAGCGCTTCACGCGCGCCGGGCTTGGGTTCGTCGCCAAAGGCCATCAGCAGCAGGCCTTGCAGGCCGCCTTGGGCGTCGCGTTCGGCCAAGGCAGACAGGCTGGCCCCCGCCTGCCCAAAGCGCGCGATCTCGGCCGCCCAGGGCGCCATGTCCAGGCCTTGTGATTGCAGCCAAGGCAGGCTGCCCAAGAGCAGGTTCCGGTCCAAGACCTCGGCCTGCACGCCCCGGCCCGGGACCGCCTGCACCTTCTGCGCGGGCGGCAACGGCAAGCCTTGCGCGGCGGCCAACACCGCGCGCGCCAGCGGGTGTTCGCTGCCCTGCTGCACCGCGGCGGCCAGCGACAAGCCGGTGTTGGTGTCTTGCCCTGCGCCAGCGCAATGGCCCAGCAGGCGCGGTTGGCCCACGGTCAGGGTGCCGGTTTTGTCGAAGGCCACGGTGTCCACGCGGTGCGCCATCTCCAGCGCCTGCGCGTCTTTGATCAGGATGCCTTGCTGCGCCGCCACGCCGGTGCCGGCCATGATGGCCGCGGGCGTGGCCAGGCCCAGCGCACAGGGGCAGGCGATGACCAGCACCGCCACCGCATGGATCAGGGCGTGTTCGTAGCCCGCGCCCAAGGCCAGCCACACCAGCCAGGTCAGCAGTGCGATGCCCATCACCGCCGGCACAAAAACCTCGGCCACCCGGTCGACCAGGCGCTGGATCGGGGCCTTGGCGG
>JBDLTR010000006.1:0-4570 GCA_039805705.1 Pseudomonadota bacterium | reverse complement strand
AGCCGGCGGGCCGCATCAACACGCCGGCTTTTCTGCGCGGCATGGTCGAGCAATGCAACACCGAGCTGAACCTGGGCATGTTCCCGGAAGAGGTGACCGCGGTCGCGGCGGTGCTCAACCGTGACCACTACAAGTTCAAATGACACTGCGCGCCCATCGCCGCGCGCAAGAGGGTGGGGGGCAACGCCCTCTCGGTGGCTGTTCAGGCCAAAGTGCGCACTGTTTTGTGCGCGTGCCTGAGCCATCTTTGGGCCTCCCGTACGGCGCTCAGTGCCCAAATTGGACGCCACAGACCGGGGAATACCCGGAGTCTGCCGCGCTGTCATGCTCTGGTCAGAATCATCGTCTATCGTTTATATTCGCGTATTCGAATATATAGAACATCCAAGGCAAGATGGTGGACAACGTCGAGATGGACCCGGTGTTCGAGAAAGCCGCTGAGTTGTTTGGCGTGCTGTCGACCCCGATCCGTTTGCGCATCATCAGCGCCTTGTGTGGGGGCGAGAAGAGCGTGGGCCAATTGCTCGAAGCGATCGATGTGGCGCAGCCCAACATGTCGCAGCACCTGAACATCATGTACAGGACGGGCGTGGTGGGCAAACGCCGGCAGGGCGCGCAGGTGTTCTACCGGATAGCGGACGAGTCCGCGGTGAAGGTGTGTCGGGCGGTGTGCACGCAGGTGGCCATCGACGCGGCGCTTCAGTGACATGCACAGCAAGGAGTTTGTGTGAAAGAAGACAGCATCCACTCGGGCAGGGTGCAAAAAGCCCCCGAGAACTTCCTGAACCAGGAGGGCATCCGCACCGTCTTTGCCGAAGGCAAGCGGGGCCGCCGCGATTTCATCCGCAGCGCTTTCGCCGCCGCGGCAGCGGGTGCCGCAGCGCCTGCGGCCTTGGCCCAGGGCAACCCGGTGCCCACCGAGGGCGGTGACCCCAACATCCTGAACCTGCCCGAGCACGCAACGGGTCTGGGCCAGGGCGTGGCGGCAGACGGTGGCTACGGCAAGCCCTCCAAGTTCGAGGGCAACGTCCAGCGTCGCCAGAGCCCGGGTCTGACGCAGACCACGCAGGCCTCGGTGTCGTTCGCACCGCTGCAGTCGCTGTTTGGCATCGTCACGCCCAGCGGTCTGCACTTTGAGCGTCACCACCAGGGCTGGTGGGACATCGATCCGTCCAAGCACCGCTTCATGGTCAACGGCATGGTCAAAAAGCCCATGGTCTTCACCATGGACGAGATCATGCGTTTGCCCTCGGTCTCGCGCTTTCACTTCATCGAGTGCGGCGCCAACACCGCGGTCGACTGGGGCAACGTCGCAGTGCCGACTGTGCAGTACACCCACGGCATGATTTCTTGCAGCGAGTTCACCGGTGTGCCGCTGATCACTCTGTTGGAGCTGGCCGGTGCCGACCTCAAGAACGGCAAGTTCGTCTTGGCCGAAGGCGGTGACGGCTCGGCCATGACCCGCACCATCCCGATGAGCCTGATCACCTCGGGCGAGGTGCTGGTGGCCTATGGTCAAAACGGCGAGATGCTGCGTCCCGAAAACGGCTACCCGCTGCGCCTGGTGGTGCCGGGCGTGCAGGGCGTGAGCTGGGTCAAGTACCTGCGCCGCGTCGAGGTGGGCGACCAGCCTTATGCCGCCAAGGACGAAGCCATCCACTACATCGACCTGATGCCCGGCGGTCTGCACCGCCAGTACACCAACATCCAGGAATGCAAGAGCGTGGTGACCACGCCCTCGGGCGGCCAGGTGCTGCTCGACAAAGGCTTCTACAACATCACCGGCCTGGCCTGGTCGGGCAAAGGCAAGATCAAGCGCGTGGACGTGTCGGTCGATGGGGGCCGCAACTGGCGCCAGGCGCGCCTGGAGACGCCCGTGCTGTCCAAGGCCTTGACCCGCTTCAACCTCGATTGGGTGTGGGATGGCAAACCGGCCATCCTCCAAAGCCGCGCGCAAGACGAGACCGGCTATGTGCAGCCCACGTACCAGCAGCTGCGCGCCGTGCGCGGCACGCGCTCGATCTACCACAACAACGCCATCCAATCGTGGCTGGTGCAAGAAAACGGCGAGGTGAAAAATGTCCAGCTTTCGTAAAGTCATCCTGACCACGGCTTTGCTGGCCATGGCCGGCATGGCCCTGGCGCAAAGCGACAAGTACCCGGGCCTGGGCCGTGCCGCCACGCCCAAGGAAGTGGCCAAGTGGGACATCGATGTGCGCCCCGACTTCAAGGGCCTGCCCGCTGGCTCGGGCTCGGTGGCCAAGGGCCAGGACGTGTGGGAAGCCAAGTGCGCCCACTGCCACGGCATCTTCGGGGAATCGAACGAGGTCTTCAGCCCCCTGATCGGCGGCACCACGGCCGAAGACATCAAGACCGGGCGTGTGGCCAACCTCTCGCGCACCGATTTCCCCGGCCGCACCACCATCATGAAGGTGGCCACGGTGTCCACGCTGTGGGACTACATCAACCGCGCCATGCCTTGGACCAACCCCAAGACATTGACCACCGAAGAGGTGTACGGCGTCACGGCCTTCTTGCTGAGCCTGGCCAATGTGGTGCCCGATGACTTTGTGCTGTCGGACAAGAACATCGCCGAGGTGCAAAAGCGCATGCCCAACCGCAACGGCATGACCACCGCGCACGCCCTTTGGCCCGGCAAAGAGTTTGGCGGCGCCGCCAAGCCCGACACGGCCAACACCATCTGCATGAAAGACTGCGCGCCCGAACCCAAGCTGGCGTCTTTGTTGCCCGACTTTGCGCGCAATGCCCACGGCAACCTGGCCGAGCAAAACCGCCTGGTGGGGCCGCAAAAAGGCGCGGACACCACACGCCCTGAAGGCAAGGGTGCACCCGCGCCAGGCGCAGCGGCACCGGCTGCAGCCCCGGCTGCGCCGAAGGCCGGGGCCAACAGCGAGTCCAAAGCCGCCATCGCCTTGCTGGGCAAGCACAGCTGCACCGCCTGCCACGGCGTCGACAAGAAAATCGTGGGCCCTGGTTTCAACGAGATCGCCAAAAAGCACGCCGGCCAGGCGGACTACCTGGCAGGCAAGATCAAAGCGGGTGGCGCGGGTGTCTGGGGCCCCGTGCCCATGCCGCCACAATCCCTGCCTGAAGCCGATGCCAAAACCATTGCCGCCTGGATCGCCAAAGGCGCCAGCAAATAACCCGGTACTGGACTTGATCCGGCCGAAACTGTTCCAATCGCATCATTGACCGCAAAGGAGATTTCAGATGCAAACACGTCGCGAGACACTCAAACAAAGCGCTGTGGTGGCGGGCCTGCTGGCTTCGGCCGGCTTCCCGCAGTTTGCCCACGCGGCTTTCAACAAGGCCGCCTTTGACGCCAAGAGCGTGCAAGACGCCGTCAAGGCCGCTGGCGGTGGGGCCATTGCCGAAAGCAAGGACGTGACCATCACCGGTCCGGACATCGCCGAGAACGGCGCTGTGGTGCCGCTGGGCGCCTCCACCAGCCTGCCTGGTGTCAAGCAGGTGCTGATCCTGGTCGAGAAGAACCCTTCCGCTCTGGTGGCGCTGTTCCATGTGAGCGACGCGGTGGAAGCCAACTTCGCCACCCGCGCCAAGATGGGCCAGTCGTCCGACGTCTATGCCGTGGCCATCATGGCCGACGGCAAAGCCCTGTACGCCAAGAAAGAAGTGAAAGTCACCCTCGGCGGCTGCGGCGGCTGATCGGCCCTTCACTTCACAGCGACTTCATTTTTCAGAGATTCAGGAGAAAAACATGGCAGATCCGATGCGTATCCGTGCCCAGGCTTCCGGCGACAAAGCCACTGTGCGCGTGCTCATGAGCCACGAGATGGAATCCGGCCAGCGCAAAGACGCCGCCGGCAAGCTGGTGCCCGCCTGGCACATCACCGAAGTGAGCGCCACGCTCAACGGCAAGCCCGTGCTGAGCGCCGAGTGGGGCCCCGCGGTGTCCAAGAACCCCTTCCTGCAGTTCGCCATCAAAGGCGCCAAAGCCGGCGACAAAGTGGCGGTGACCTGGAAGGACAACAAGGGCGACACCCGGACCGACGAAGCCACGGTATCGTGATCTGAAGCGTTCAGACGCGACGGGCCTTCGGGCCCGTTGTGCATGGGACCAGGTTCATCCACAACGAGGTGACAATGAAAAGCAAACTGACCCTGGTGGCCCTGATGGTGGCCGCCGCCAGTCCCGCGTGGGCCCAGAAGTCGGCCTCGCAAAGCATCGACGAATACCGCGAGATGCTGCAGGACGGCAACCCTGCCGATCTGTTTGAAGCCAAGGGTGAAGACCTTTGGAAGCAAAAGCGCGGTCCCAAAGCCGCCTCGCTTGAAAAATGCGATCTGGGCAAGGGCCCGGGTGTGGTCAAGGGCGCTTTCGTCGAGCTGCCGCGCTACTTTGCCGACACCGGCCGCGTGCAGGACCTCGAATCGCGCCTGGTCACCTGCATGGAAACCCTGCAGGGCTTCAACGGCGCCGACATCGCCAAGACCCCTTTCGGTCGTGGCGAAATGGCCAATGTGACAGCGCTGGCCACCTGGATCGCCGCCGAGTCCAAGGGCCTGAAATTCAACCTGCCCTACAACA
>JBDLTR010000005.1:0-3820 GCA_039805705.1 Pseudomonadota bacterium | reverse complement strand
TGGCCCTCAAGTCCACCATTTACAAAGCGCAGCTCTCGATCGCCGACATCGACCACGGCTACTACGCGGACCACGCGCTCACCTTGGCGCGTCACCCCAGCGAGACCGACGAGCGCATGATCGTGCGCCTGCTGGCGCTGGCCCTCAATGCGCATGAGCTGCAAGACACTTGCGGCGGCGACGGCACCCTCGCCTTTGGCGCGGGTTTGTCGGACCCGGACGATCCGGACCTGTGGCTCAAGGACTTCACCGGCCAAACCCGCCTGTGGGTCGAGGTCGGCCAGCCCGAAGACAAGCCGCTCATGAAGGCTTGCCAAAAAGCCGACGCGGTGCGCGTGTACTGCTTCCACCATGCGGCCGAGGTCTGGTGGAAGGGCATTGAAAACAAGCTCACGCGCCTGGACAAGCTGCAGGTCTGGCGCGTGCCCAGCGAAGCCTCGCAAGAGCTGGCCAAGATGGCCGAGCGCAGCATGCAGCTGCAGGCCACGGTGCAAGACGGTGCGCTGACGCTCAGTGGCGATGCCGGCAGCGTGCACATCGAATTGACACGCTGGCGCTGAAGACCCACCGTTGCGGTCAGGAACAGCCATGACCACCGCCAAACCAGGACTCTGGCGCCGCTACCGCGGCATCGCTGCGCCTTTTTGGCGCTCCGAAGAAAAATGGCATGCGCGCGGCTTTTTGCTTTTGCTGGCGGCGCTCTTGCTGGTGCAAACCGGTTTTGCGGTGCTGATCAACCAGGAGACGGGCGAGTTCACCTCGGCCCTGGCCGCGGGCGACCGCGAGCGCTTTTGGTCGGCGCTGCGCTGGTGTGTGCTGTGGGTGTGCGGCGCTGTGCCCACCTACGCGCTGTATTACCTGGTGCGCGACCGCCTGGGCAACCACTGGCGCCGCTGGCTCACCCACCGTTTTTTGGGCCACTATTTCAGCCACCAGAAGTTTTATGAGCTGAACGCGCATGTGGCGATCGACAACCCCGACCAGCGCATCGCCGAAGACATCAACACTTTCACCCAGAAGTCGCTGTTCTTTGGCCTGATCCTGATGGGCTCGCTGATCCAGCTGACCGCGTTCAGCCGGGTGCTGTGGTCGATTTCGCACGAGCTGGTGTATTTCCTGGTGCTCTACGCCACGCTGGGCACCCTGACCACCTTGTGGGTCTTTGGCAAACCGCTGACCTTGCTGAACTTTCGGCAGCTGCGGCGCGAGGCCGATTTGCGTTTTTCACTGATCCGCGTGCGCGAGCGCGCCGAATCGATCGCGCTGTACCGCGGCGAAGCGCAGGAGCTGCAACAGGTCAAGCACCGCTTTGCCAGCGCGTACGACAACTTCAACCAGCTGATCCACCGGCAGTTTTTCCTCAACCTGTTCCAGTACGCCTACAGCATGCTCACGCTGGTGCTGCCCAGCGCCATCATCGCGGCGCAGGTGTTGGCGGGCGAGATGGAAGTGGGGCGCGCGGTGCAAGCGGCCGGCGCTTTCACGGCGGTGCTGGCGGCCATCTCGCTGGTGGTCGACAACTTCGAGAGCCTCACGCGCTTTGCCGCCGGTGTGGACCGGCTCGATGCGTTCTACCAAACCCTGCAGGCGCCCGCACACCACGGCAAGCCCGAGGCCCTGGCCGAGACGGTGGAGGGCGGCGACGAGTTGCGCCTGCAAGACCTGACGGTGCAGCCGCCGGCGCCGGCGCGCCCCTTGTTGCGCCACCTTTCGCTGGGGGTGGAGCCCGGCGAGGGCCTGCTGATCGTGGGTCCGAGCGGCAGCGGCAAAACCGCTTTGCTGCGCACCATCACCGGCTTGTGGCCCGCGGGCGCTGGGCGCATCGTGCGCCCGGCCCCGCAACACCTGCTGTTTTTGCCGCAGCAGCCCTACATGCTCTGGGGCGCCACGCTGCGCGGCCAATTGCTCTACCCCGAGCTGGACCGCACCCTCCCCGACGCCCAGCTGTTGGCCGTGCTCGAGCAGGTCAATCTGCCCGATCTGGCCGAGCGCTGCGGTGGCCTGGGCGCGGACCTGGACTGGGACAAAACCCTGTCGGTGGGCGAGCAGCAGCGCCTGGCGTTCGCGCGCTTGTTGCTGACCGCGCCGCGCTTTGCCTTTTTGGACGAGGCCACCAGCGCGCTCGATCCGGCCAATGAAGCGCGCCTGTACCGCGCCCTGATGGCCACGCGCACCACCCCGATCAGCGTGGGCCACCGCGCCAGCCTGCTCAAGTACCACGCCTGGGTGCTGGAGATCCAGGCCGAAGGCCGCTGGCAACTGATGGCCGCGCAGGATTACCGTTTTCAGGAGCAGGACGCGCTGTGAGCGCATGGGCCTCGCCCATGCCCCGTGCACCGGCAGGCCATGGCGGGCCCCTAAGGGCGCCGCATACAATCACCGGTTGGTTCGCAGTCGGGCTTTGGCTGGCTGCAAAAACGTCACATCCCCCGATTTCCGTGGAGCCTCCATGTTCATTTCGTCCGCTTTTGCCCAAACCGCTCCTGCCGCTGCCGCGGGTGGCGACATGCAATCCACCCTCATGAGCATGCTGCCGCTGCTTTTGATGTTCGCGGTGCTGTACTTTGTGATGATCCGCCCGCAGATGAAAAAGCAAAAAGAGCACCGCGCCATGATCGAGGCCCTGGCCAAGGGCGACGAAGTGGTGACCGCCGGTGGCCTGCTCGGCAAAGTCAGCAAGCTCGGCGACGGCCACATTGGCCTGGAGCTGGCGGCGGGCGTTGAAGTCCAGCTGCAGCGCAGCGCCGTGGTGCAGGTGTTGCCCAAAGGCACGCTCAAGTAATCCCCTTTCGCCCTCCGCCGGCCTGGCCCGGCCCTTGCACGCGAGCACATCATGAACCGTTATCCGGTCTGGAAGTACGCGATCATCGTGATCGCGCTGCTGCTGGGTGCCCTTTACACCCTTCCCAACTTTTTCGGCGAAGCGCCGGCCGTGCAGGTGTCTTCGGGCAAGGCCACGGTCAAGGTCGACACCGCGACGCTGGCCAAGGTCGAGGACGCGCTCAAGGCCGCCGGCCTGACGCCCCAGGTGCTGGCGCTGGAAGGCAACTCGGTGCGTGCGCGCTTTGACAGCACCGACAACCAGCTCAAGGCCAAAGACGCCATCCAGAAGGCGCTGATCCCCGACCCGGCCGACCCGCCCTATGTGGTGGCGCTCAACCTGGTCTCGCGCACCCCGGCCTGGCTGGCCAGCCTGCATGCCGCGCCCATGTACCTGGGTCTGGATTTGCGCGGCGGTGTGCACTTCATGCTGCAGGTCGACATGCAGGCCGCGCTCACCCAGCGTGTCGAGGCCCTGGCCGGTGACCTGCGCAGCGTGCTGCGCGAGAAAGACGTGCGCCACGGCGGCATCGCCCGCAACGGCCAAAGCCTGGAACTGCGGCTGCGCGATGCGCAGCAACTGGCCGGCGCCAAGAACGTGCTGGCCAGCCAGTTCGCCGATCTGCTGGTGGCCGAAGGCAGCGAGGGCGGCGAGGTCAAGCTCACGCTGACCATGAAGCCCGAGGCCGCGCGCAAGGTGCAGGAGCAGGCGCTCAAGCAAAACATCACCACGCTGCACAACCGCATCAACGAACTCGGCGTGGCCGAACCCGTGATCCAGCAGCAGGGCCTCGAGCGCATCGTGGTGCAGCTGCCCGGCGTGCAGGACACGGCCAAGGCCAAGGACATCCTGGGCCGCACCGCCACCCTCGAAGTGCGCATGGTCGACGAAAGCACCGAAGCGCGCAGCGCCGAACTCGGCCAGGGCGTGGTGCCTTTTGGCACCGAGCGTTACCTGGACCGCGAAGGCCGTGGGCTGATCGTCAAGAAGCAGGTGGTG
>JBDLTR010000004.1:0-4862 GCA_039805705.1 Pseudomonadota bacterium | reverse complement strand
AAAACCAGCGCCAGTTCGTGCACCGCTGAACAGAGCTCCTGGCGCCGCCTGGCAAGGCCCAAAAAGTTTGCAAGCACTGACTTTCAAGACCCGAGGAACCTTTCGCTTAGCACTCTCTCTCAGGGAGTGCTAACATCGATTTCAGACCACCTACAGGAGGGTTCCATCCATGTCCAACGCTCTGCTTGCACCCACCGCTCTGCCAACCGCCACCCTGGCCGTGGCCAGCCCCTGGGCGAGCCGTTCGCTGACCCTGCCCCCTCTGGGCAACCTGGACGCGTACATCTCCGCCGTCAACCGCATGCCGCTGCTGACGCTGGAAGAAGAACAGGGTGCCGCGCGCCGCCTGCGCGAGCACAACGATCTGGAGGCCGCCGGCCAGCTGGTGATGTCGCACCTGCGCCTGGTGGTGTCGATCGCGCGCCAGTACCTGGGCTACGGCCTGCCGCACGGCGACCTGATCCAGGAAGGCAACGTCGGCCTGATGAAAGCCGTCAAGCGCTTCGACCCCGAGCAGGGCGTGCGCCTGGTGAGCTACGCCATGCACTGGATCAAGGCCGAGATCCACGAATACATCCTGAAGAACTGGCGCATGGTCAAGGTCGCCACGACCAAGGCCCAGCGCAAGCTGTTCTTCAACCTGCGCTCGATGAAGCAAGGCTTCAAAGCCGATGCACACACCGGCACCCACCGCGACACGCTCTCCAGCGCCGAGGTGGACAAGGTGGCCAGCCAGCTGGGCGTCAAGCGCGAAGAGGTGCTGGAGATGGAAACCCGCATGTCGGGCGGTGATGTGTTGCTCGACCCGGCGCCCAGCGACGACGGCGAGCAGGCCTTCGGCCCGATCGCCTACCTCTCGGACGCCCACCACGAGCCCACCGCCATGCTCGAAGCGCGCCAACGCGATGTGCTGGCCAGCGACGGCCTGGCCGCTGCCCTGGAAGGCCTGGACGCACGCAGCCGCCGCATCGTCGAAGAGCGCTGGCTCAAGGTGAATGACGACGGCTCGGGCGGCATGACCTTGCACGAGCTGGCCGCTGAATACGGCGTCAGCGCCGAGCGCATCCGCCAGATCGAAGTGGCCGCGATGAAAAAGATGAAGAAAGCGCTGGCCGAATACGCCTGACGCGCACCGATCTCCAAAGGACAAAAGGCCTGGCAGATGCCAGGCCTTTTTCTGTTTCAGGCAGCGCGTGTTCAGCGCAGCGCGTCGGGGGTGCGCCAGGCGCGCACGGCGCCGAACGCACTCACTGCACGTTGGCGTTCAGGCGCACGATGGCGCGGCCGTCCTTGCTGAAAGTGCCGGTGCTGACCGCCATCTGCTTGAGCGTGCCCACCACGCTCGAAGCGCTGGCCGTGGGATAGCGGCCCCAGTAGAGCGCGGCGGCACCGCCCACGTGCGGGCTGGCCATCGAAGTGCCGGACATCGCGGTGGTGCCACCTCCGAGCTTGAGCGAGCTGACGTTGACGCCGGGCGCCCAAATGTCCACGCAGCTGCCGTAATTGCTGAACGAGGCCTCTTGGTCGTTGCTGTCGGTGGCCGCGGTGACCAAAACGCCTGCGGTGCCGCCACCGCCGATGCGCGCGGGCGAACTGGTGCAGGCCAAAGTGGCTGAATTGCCGGCCGCGATAGAGAACACAATGCCCTTGGCCGCGGCGTTGCGCACCGCATCGTCGAGCAGCTGGCTGGCGCCACCGCCGAGGCTCATGTTGGCCACCGCCGGTTGGATGGCGTTGGCCGCCACCCAGTCCACGCCCTGGATCACCGAGGTGGTCGTGCCGGAGCCCTGGCAATTGAGCACCTTCACCCCGTACACCGCCACGCCGGGGCCCATGCCCACCACGGCCGCCGTGTTGTCATAAGCCGCCACGGTACCGGCCACATGCGTGCCATGGCCGTTGCAATCGGTGTTGCGGCCATCGCCGGTGAAGTTGATGTGCCCCATGCGGTTGAGGTCGGTGTTTTTGGTGTCCAGACCGGTGTCGATGATGTAGGCGCGCACGCCCTGCACCACGCCCGAGCCATTGCCCGCCAGGGTGTAACTCTGGGTGGCCAGGGTTTTGCTGACGCCCCAGGGGATGGTCTGGCTGGACGTGCTGGTGCCCCCGGCCGGCTTGCCCAGGGGCTGCACCGAGAAGACCTGCTCCTCTTCGATCCGATCGACCGAAGGGTCACGCTGCAGGGCTTCGCGTTGCGCAGGCGTCAAGCGCACGGTCATGCCTTTGAACACCGTGCCAAAAGCCGCCTCGGCCTTGACCTGGTGGCGCTTTTCGAGGGTCTGCACATGCGCGAGCACGCGCTCGCCCACATGGGCCCAACGCTCGGGGTCTGCGCGCACGCGGTCGTCACGCACCGAACCGCTCTTGACCTCGGGCACCGCGCTGTCTTTGAAGCGCACAATGTAGTGAAGGCCATCGGCCCCGGCGTTGGCGTTGACCGCCAGTGCCAACAGCCCCCAGGCCACCGTGTGTTGCATCCATGCCATGCGAAACCTCTGCCCGTGAAAGTAA
This sequence comes from Pseudomonadota bacterium, assembly GCA_039805705.1. Classification (GTDB taxonomy): domain Bacteria; phylum Pseudomonadota; class Gammaproteobacteria; order Burkholderiales; family Burkholderiaceae_C; genus Limnohabitans_A. The sequence goes on along the minus strand of JBDLTR010000004.1, from coordinate 2,351 downwards.
TAAATTTGCTGAATTCGATTGTGGCATCGGCCACATTCGCAAAATCTTAACGTGTGTGAAATCCCAAAAAGAAAGATGACCATGCCCGCCCATTGGACCCGTCGCCACGCCCTAGGCCTGTCACTCGCCGTACTGCCGCTGCTGGGGCGTGCCGCCACCTGGCCCCACAAACCCTTGCGCCTGGTGGTGGGCTTCCCCGCCGGCTCGAGCCCAGACCTGACCGCACGCGCCCTGGCCGAGCCCTTGTCGCGCGCACTCGGTCAGCCTGTGGTCATTGAGAACAAGGTGGGGGCTGGCGGCAACATCGCCGCCGATGCCGTGGCCAAAGCCAGCGATGGGCACACCCTGGGCCTGATGATCAACGGCAACATGACGGTGGCCGGTCTGCTCAACCCCAAGCTGGGTTTTGACCCGCTGCGCGACTTCGCCCCGGTCAGCCTGCTGGGCACCGCCCCCCTGCTGCTGGCCGCCCCGGTCAACAGCCCTGGCGAGATCCCCGCACAGTGGCTGGCGCAGGCGCGCCAGGCCGGCAGCCAGCTCAGTTACGGCTCGCCGGGCGTGGGCACCGTGGCCCACCTGGGCATGGAACTGCTCAAGGCCAAGACGGGTCTGGCGGCGGTGCATGTGCCCTACCCGGGCAACCCGCAAATCATCAACGCCATGCTCGGCGGCCAGATCCAACTGGCCCTGTTGCCCCCGGGCCTGGCCATGGCGCAGATCAAAGCCGGCAAGCTGCGCGCGATCGGCCTGACCAGCAGCGGGCGCAGCACCCTGGCCCCCGAGGTGCCCAGCCTGGCCGAGCTGGGCGTGAAGGACTACCAGCTCGAGATTTGGAACGCGCTGGCCGCCCCCGCCCGCATGCCGGCAGCCGATGTGCGGCAGCTCGCCACCCTGGTCAGTGAGATCGTGCGCGGCCCCGAGATGCGCCAGCGCCTGTTTCAACAAGGCTGGCAGGTGGTGGGCTCGGCGCCCGAAGGCCTGGCCCGCCGCATCGCGGCCGACACCCAGAGCCTGGGTGCCATCATCCGCCAGCAAAACATCACGCTGCAGTGACACGGCCGCTGCGCAGGCCGTGCGCGGCGGACTTCACAGGCCCTTGAGGAGCAGACGCACATCCTCGGTCAGCACCTGGGCACCGCTGCCATAGCGGCTGTACAGGCGCAGACGGCCTTGCGGGTCGTAGAGGTAGCTTTGCGCCGAATGGTCCATGGTGTAGCTCGTCGCCGTCTTGCCCTCGACCTTTTTGGCGTAAATCTTGAAGTCTTTGAGCAGCGGCTGCAGCTGCTCCAGGCTGGGGCGCACGGCCACGAACGAGGGGTCAAAGTTGCCCATATAGGCCTTGAGCAGTTCTTGCGTGTCGCGCTCTGGATCGACGGTGACGAACACGGCCTGCAACTTGTCGCCGTCAGCTCCGAGCGCACGCTTGACCTCGACCAGTTCCTGCAGCGTCGTCGGACACACATCGGGGCATTGGGTGTAGCCAAAGAACACCACCACCACCTTGCCTTTGAAATCCTGAATCGACCGTGTGCGCCCGTCCTGGTCGCTCAGGGCAAAGTCCTTGGCGTAGTCGGCGCCGGTGATGTCCACCCCGCGAAAGGCCGGTTTGTCGGGGCTGCAGCCCGCCAGGGCCATCAGCAGCGTGGCGATCAGGAAAAAACGTTTGCGCATGGGGCCTCAGAACAGGTAGTGGTCCACCAACAAGGCCGCGAACAAGGCGCTCAGGTGGATCAGGGAAAAGCGAAACGTCTTGCGGGCCAACGCGTCGGAATAGCGGCGCCACAAGGCCCAGGCGTAGCCAATGAAGGCCAGGCTGAGCAGCAAGGCCACGCCCAGGTAAAGCCACGAGCTCATGCCGTAGACAAAGGGCATCAGGCAGGCGGCCAGCAGCACCAGGGTGTAGAGCAGGATCTGCAAACGCGTGAATTCGTTGCCGTGGGTGACCGGCAGCATCGGCAAGCCCGATTGGCGGTAATCCTCCACACGGTAGAGCGCCAGTGCCCAGAAGTGCGGCGGCGTCCACAGAAAAATGATCAGGAACAGGATCAAGGCCTCAGGCCCGACATCGCCGGTGATCGCCGCCCAGCCCAGCACCGGCGGCATGGCGCCGCTGGCGCCGCCGATCACGATGTTTTGTGGCGTCAAGGGCTTGAGGATCACGGTGTAGACGACGGCATAGCCCACAAAAGTGGCAAACGTCAGCCACATGGTCAAAGGGTTGACCTGCACGTACAAGATGGCCGAGCCGATGGCGCACAGCACGGCAGAAAACACCAGGGCCTGGCGATCGCTGAGCTCACCCCGTGCCGTGGGTCGCCAGGCGGTGCGCCGCATCTTGGCGTCGATGCTTT
>JBDLTR010000003.1:0-5712 GCA_039805705.1 Pseudomonadota bacterium | reverse complement strand
AAGAGGACTCCTCGCCATCCTTCTTGGTGCCTGCCTCGAGGTGCGCGCGAACATGCTTCACTAGCGTTGATTTGCCAGCACCCCATCCACCGGATATTCCAATGGTCAAAGGCGTGTCCCCAGCATCCCGTATGAGGGTTGCAGCCGCGTTGGCGACCAAGCCAAAGTTCAGCAGGTCAACCTCGGCCTCGATGTCGTGCCACATCTCCATTCCTCCCTGATTTCTTCGCTGCCGTTAGATGCCGAATGCGATGCATCGAACGCGTTGTCACGATGCGTTAGCTCTTGGTCCCCTCGCACGCGTGGCTCGCTCTATAGCAGGAACTGAGCGGGCCGATCCAGCCTGACCGAACAACTGTAACAGGGCTTATCGGGTGACTCATTCGTGCCAGCGTGGCCGACTGGCGAGGTCGCATTTGAATGCGCTGTGGCCGAGAGCTGGATGCTGCCCAGTCCCCAGGACTACTTGCTGCAGCTTTGAGGGCCATGTTGAACCTTCGCTTGGCCACCATCGTGCACGGCAGCTTTGAGACGTTGGATTCTGCGATGGCTACCTCCGCTTTGGGTCGGGCGAGTCCGCCGCACTAGCAGGGACCTGTCGTTCACGGCGCGACACGGCGAGGTGGCAACGGGATGGCCGCTGTGCCACCGTTCGGCGAAGGTCATGGTGGCGCCGGCCACTGTGCTAAAGGTCGGCTTGATGGTGGTCAGCGTGAGTCCGCCTCATCACCGTGCCCGGCAGCACCCGCTGCAAAGCACACATCCACAGAAATCACCCTAACGCGCCTCCGACCCCCATGGGGGCACCATGAACAAAACTTGTACAACCAAAGGCGTCTTAAATCATGCTTGGCAACTATAGTGGTCTTGGTTCACATCAAACCGCCGTGCTGCAAGCCGCATGAATCCTAGGTCTGTCTCGAGGAGACGCCCTCGAGCCAAACAGAGAAAAGAGAGAAAACCTCTCGTCAAAAACTCAAAAATGGGGGAATTTTGACGGGCCACGACCTCAAGGCCATGCCCCGAGCCGCGCCGTCACTGGGCCGAAAGCCCAATAGAAAAGGGGACAGAGAAAGTCTGTCCCCTTGGATTTGGTGGAGATAGGTGGATTTGAACCACCGACCTCGGGGTTATGAATCCCGCGCTCTCACCAACTGAGCTATATCTCCATGCCGGTTTTGGGCAAGACGCGCATTATAGGCCAGTTTTTCGGCCCTCTGCCGCCCTGCCAGGGCCGAGGCCTGGCGCGCCGTGGCGCTGGGTTAGCATGGCGCGCATGGCATTTCAGTTTTTCGGGCGCATGGTCTGGCGGGGGCGGCGATGAGCAGCAACCCTTCGGGCGGCCTGCGCTGGCACTGGCGGGCTTGGCGCTGGCGCCCGCGTTGGAGCGCCACTTGCCAGCACATCGAAGACTGGCTGATGGCCCAAACCGAGATGCCCAGCGACACCCTGGTGCTGATCGGCGCCAGCGCCGGCTGGATGATGCCGCCGCGCTGGCTCGCCCGCTTTGCGTGCATCCACACCTGGGACATCGACCCCTGGGCCGCACCGCTGTTTCGCCGCCGCCATGGCGCGGCCTTGCGCGCACAAGGCATCGCGCTGCACACCCACACCGCAGACGCACTGGGCCAGTTGCCCGCGCTGGTGGCGCAGCACCCGCACGCCCTGTTCTGGTTTGACAACCTGCTGGGGCAGCTGTGCCTGTTCGAGCCCGGTCGCCCCGCCGTGGTGGAGCAACGCCTGCGCGGCTTGCGCCAGACGCTGGCCCCGGTGGCCTGGGGCAGTCTGCACGACCGCTTGTCGGGCCCGGTGGATGAGCGCAGCCTGGTGATCCCCCCCACGCGCACGGTGCCCGCGGGCAATGCCGTCGAAGCGCCCGAGCAGCAGGCCTGGCTGCACAGCATCAACGCCCAAAGCCCCTGGGGCGACCACCTCACCACCGAGGTGTTTCCCGCGGGCACACCGCTGGCGCAAATCGCCTGGCCGTTCAAGCCCGGTCATTGGCACTGGCTGGAAATGGGCTGGCTGCCCGCACAGGCACGCGCGGCGCGAAATCGCCCCAAGGCTTGAGGCAAGTCAAGAATCCCGACCCGCGCTGCGCTACATTGGCACCATGAAAGCGCTGCCCATCCCCCTCTTGCGTGCGTTGCCGCTGCTGTTGGCCGCCAGCCTGGCCTGGCCGGTGCACGCCGGCACTTCTGCGTTCGACACGGTGGACGTTCGGCGCTTGCCCGACGTGCTGCGCGGCCAGTGGAACAGCACCAAGCCGGAGATGAACGCCAACAGCCGCTGTGCTGCAGCGTTCGACAGCCACAGCGACCCCGACAAAATGATCCTGAGCTGCTCGGTCTACATGCGCATGGGGGCTGCGGCCGAGCGCCGCGCCATGGGCTATTGCGAAGAGCAGCGCAGCCGCAAAGGCGTGCACATGCCTTGCAAGATCGTCACCGAATGAGGCAGCTCAGGCTGCGGCATAGCGCAGCCGCAACTCGCGCTTGAGCAGCTTGCCGCTCGGGTTTTTGGGCAGCGTGTCGGTGAACACCACGCGCTTGGGCGCCTTGAAATGCGCCATGTGCTGCGCGCAGTGCGCGATCACCGCGGCTTCGTCCAGACTCTGCCCGGCCTTGACCACGACGACCGCCGTCACCGCCTCGACCCATTTCGGGTCGGGCAAGCCGATCACCGCCACCTCGCTGACCTGGGGCAAGCGGTAAATCATTTCCTCGACCTCGCGGCTGGCGACGTTTTCGCCACCGGTCTTGATCATGTCCTTCTTGCGGTCGACCACGCTGATGTAGCCTTCCTCGTCGATGGTGGCGAGGTCGCCGCTGTGGAACCAGTCGCCCTCGAAGGCGGCCTTCGTGCGGGCGTCGTCGTGGAAATAGCCCAGCATCAGGTGCGGCGAGCGGTGCACGATCTCGCCGACCTCGCCTGGCTGGACATCGCGCATCTGGTCGTCGACCACGCGCGTCTCGACGTTGCGCACCGCCTTGCCGCACGAACCCGGCTTGCGCAGCTGGTCCTCGGGGCCGAGCAGGGTGGCCAGCGGGGCGATCTCGGTCTGGCCATAGAGGTTCCACAGGCGCAGACCGGGCAAGCGGGCCACGATCTCTTTCATGACCTCGACCGGCATGATGGAGGCGCCGTAATAGCCCTTGGCGAGGTGCGCCAGTTGGGCCGGGTCGAACAGCGGCGAGCGCAAGAGCGCGATCCAGACCGTGGGCGGCGCGAAAAAGCTGGTGATGCCGAACTTCTGCAGCATGGGCAGCAGGTTGTCGGGCGTGGGCTTGGCCGTGATGACGTTGGTGCTGCCCATGTAGATGGCCGGGCCGAAGAACTCGTCGAGCTGGGCGCAGTGGTAGAGCGGCAGCGCATGCAGCGCGACATCCTGCTCGGCGATCTCGGCATCCAGCGCGCAGCTCACGTACTGCCACAGCACCGCGTCGTGCGTGAGCATGGCGCCTTTGGGGCTCGATTCGGTGCCGCTGGTGTAGACGATCTGCGCCACATCGGTGCTGCTCAGGCGCAGCTCGGGCAGCGCGTCGGGGCAAGCGGCGAGCGCCTCAAAGCTGTGCATGCCGGCCACCGGCGTGCTCGGGTCTTCCGAGGGCAAGCCGATGAACTGCTGCACCTGGGTGTCCAGCCGGGCGGCCGCCTGCGCCAGCTCGGCCAGACCGCTGTCGGTGGCCAGGGTCTTGGCCCCCGCGTGGCGCAGGATGTAGGCCACCTCGTCGGCCTTGAGCATGAAGTTGATCGGCACCATGACGGCGCCGCGGCGCGCCAGCGCAAAGCGCAGCGCCGCAAAGCCGTGCGAGTTGCGCGCGAGCACCGCCACCGTGTCGCCCTCGGCCACGCCGATCGACGCCAGGCCCGCGGCCAGGCGCGTGACCAGCGCATCGAACTCGGCATAGGTCCAGGTGGTGCTGCCGCACACGATGGCGGTCTTGGCCGGCAGGCGCAGCGCGGTGCGGCGCAAGGCATCGGCAATGGTCTGGCGGCGAACGACAGGGGCAATCTTGTGGGACATGGTCACGTGCTCTGGCTATTTATGATCGGGCGATTGGAAACCGAAGACGAGAGACCGACAAGTGGCACTACCCCCCGCCCCCCCCCGAAAACTGTCGCACACGCGAAGCGTGGTGTTCCGCGGCTACGACCGCGAAGACGGGCTGTGGGACATCGAGGCCGAACTCACCGACATCAAGCCCTACACCTTCCAGGTGCCCAATGAGCGCCCCTTCCCCGCCGATCAACCGATCCACGGCCTGTCGATCCGACTGACCATCGACGATGAGATGCAGATCCACGCGGTGGCCGTGGCGATGGACCACATCCCCCACCCCGAATGCAGCCAGGTCCCGCCCAATATGCAGGCCCTGGTGGGCTGCCGCCTGGGCCGTGGCTGGCGCAAAACCATCGACGAGAAAGTGGGCGGCAGCGCGGGTTGCACCCATTTGCGCGAAATGCTGTTCAACATGGCCACCGCCGCCTTCCAGACCCTGCCTTCGGGCCAGTGGCACCGGCGCGCCTTGCGCGGCGAGCCGCACCCCGCCATCACAGAGCCGCCCTTTCACCTGGGCCAGTGCATGACCTGGGACCTGAGCAGCCCCACAGTGGCGCGCGCCTACCCCATGTTCTACCGACCGAAGGCCAAAACCGAGGCCAGCGCCAGCGGCGATAATTGAGGCTTGGCGGGAAGGCGAGCACCTTCCCTTGTCGTTTTCAGCCTCTGGATCTACACCATGAACCGCTGCACCGATGCGCCCGAGGGCGCGAGCGCGCCCGCGCCCAGCAAAAAAGTCTTCATCAAAACCTTCGGCTGCCAGATGAACGAGTACGACTCGGACAAGATGGCCGACGTCATGAAGGCCGCCGAAGGCTATGTGCCCACCGATGACCCCGAGCAGGCCGACCTGATCCTGTTCAACACCTGCTCGGTGCGCGAGAAAGCCCAAGAAAAAGTCTTCTCCGACCTCGGCCGCGTGCAGCACCTCAAGGCCAAGGGCGTGTTGATCGGCGTGGGCGGCTGCGTGGCCAGCCAGGAGGGCGAGGAAATCATCAAGCGCGCGCCCTATGTGGACGTGGTCTTCGGCCCGCAGACCCTGCACCGCCTGCCCGAGCTGCTGGCCGAACGCGAGCGCAAGGCGCGTCCGCAGGTCGACATCCGCTTCCCCGAAATCGAGAAGTTCGACCACCTGCCACCCGCCAAGGTCGAGGGCGCGAGCGCCTTCGTCTCCATCATGGAAGGCTGCAGCAAGTACTGCAGCTACTGCGTGGTGCCCTACACCCGCGGTGAAGAGTTCTCGCGTCCGTTTGAAGACGTGCTGGTCGAGATCGCCGGCCTGGCAGAGCAAGGCGTGAAAGAAGTCACGCTGCTGGGCCAGAACGTCAACGCCTACCGCGGTCCGATGGGCGGTACTTCGGAGATCGCCGATTTCGCCACCCTCATCGAATACGTGGCCGAGATCCCCGGCATCGAGCGCATCCGCTACACCACCAGCCACCCCAACGAATTCACGCAGCGCCTGATCGACGTCTACGCCAAGGTGCCGCAGCTGGTGAGCCACCTGCACCTGCCGGTGCAGCACGGCTCCGACCGCATCCTGATGGCGATGAAGCGCGGCTACACCGCGATGGAGTACAAGAGCACCATCCGCAAGCTGCGGGCGGTGCGCCCCGACCTTTCGATGAGCAGCGACTTCATCGTCGGCT
>JBDLTR010000002.1:0-5277 GCA_039805705.1 Pseudomonadota bacterium | reverse complement strand
ACGCGCAGCGAGGCGGTTTCCAGGTCGCCGCCGTGCGCGGCCATGAAGGCCAGCGCGTGCTTGCGCACGAAGTTCTGGTCTTCCGGCTCGTCGGCCGCGGCGGCCAGGTGGCTGGCTTCGGCCAGCAGGCGGATCTGCATCGGCAGCAGGTCGCGGAAGATGCCCGAGAGCGTGATGACCACATCGATGCGCGGGCGGCCGAGTTCGGCCAGCGGGATCAGCATCGCACCGGCCAGGCGGCCGTAGCTGTCAAAGCGCGGGGCCGCGCCCATCAGCGCCAGCGCCTGGGCCAGCGGCCCGCCTTCGCTCTTGAGGTTGTCGGTGCCCCACAGCACCATGGCGATGCTCTCGGGCAGCGCGCCGGTGTCGGCGTGGTGGCGCGCCAGCAGGCGCTCAGCCTGGCGGCGGCCGTCGGCCACAGCAAAAGCCGAGGGCATGCGCAGCGGGTCCAGCCCGTGCAGGTTGCGGCCGGTGGGCAGCACCTCGGGGTTGCGGATCAGGTCGCCGCCCGGCGCGGGAGCGATGTAGCCGCCGTCGAGCGCGTGCAGCAGGCCTTGCATCTCGTGGTCCTGGCCGAGCAGGGTGTGGGTGCGCACCAGCTGGCGCAGGCTCTCTTGCTGCGCGGCGTCGAGCCCGGGCAGGTCGGGGGTGGGCTGGCCCTGCACCAGCGCCGCCAGCCAGGGCGCGCTGTCTTCGGGCGGCAGGCCCATCGCCTTGGCCATGATGGTCAGGGTTTGCAGCTGTTGCTCGGTGCTGGGCACCTGGCCCATCACGTGCAGGCCTTCGGGGATCAGCGCGTATTCGAGTTCGAAGAGCTGCGTTTGCAGGGCGGCCAGCCAGGCGGTGTCGGCATCGGGCAGCTCGGCCGGCACCTGCAGGTCGAGCGCGAGGGCTTGGCCATGCACATCGGCCGCCAGGCCGGTGCGCTCGGCGTCGCCCGGCGGCAGTTGGGCCAGGCGCTCGAGGCTGTGCTTGAGCTGCACAAAGGCTTTGTACAAACCGGCCTGCGCGATCGAAGGGGTGCGGTAGCTCACCAGCGTGGCCGCGCCGCGGCGCTTGGCCAGCGCGCCCTCGGAGGGGTTGTTGGCGGCATACAGGTAGACATTGGGCAGCGCGCCGATCAGGCGCTCGGGCCAGCACTGCGCCGACAGGCCGGTTTGCTTGCCCGGCATGAACTCGAGCGCGCCGTGGGTGCCAAAGTGCAGCACCGCGTCGGCCGCGAAGTCCTCGCGCAGCCAGCGGTAAAACGCGCTGAAAGCGTGTGTGGGCGCGCAGCCTTTTTCAAACAGCAGGCGCATCGGGTCGCCCTCGTAGCCAAAGCCCGGTTGCACCGTCACCGCCACGTGGCCGAACTGCGCCCCGAGCACAAAGATCGCGTTGCCATTGCTCAGTTGCGCCCCGGGGGCCGGGCCCCATTGCGCCTCGATCTCGGCCAGCCAGGGTTCGCGCCGCACATGCTCGGCGGTGTCGATGTGGGCCAGCACATTGGCCTGGGTGCCGTGCTGGCTGGCGTTGCCTTGCAGCAAGGCCTGGCGCAGCGCCTCGGTGCTCTCGGGCAGTTCGACGGTGTACCCCTCGGCGGCCAGGCGCTGCAGGGTGTTGTAGAGCGATTCGAACACCGAGAGGTAGGCGGCCGAGCCCACGCTGCCGGCATTCGGCGGGAAGTTGAACAGCACCACCGCGAGCTTGCGCTGGGCGCGCTCGCGCTGGCGCAGCTGAACCAGGCGCTGCACGCGGTCGGCCAGGGTGGCGGTGCGCTCAGCGCAGGTGAACATGTCTTGCTCGCGCGCGGCTTCGGGGAAGACGCAGTGGCGCGCGCAGCCGCTGCAGGTCTGACCGCCGGGGCCGGGGCGGCCGCCGTAGACCATGGGCAGCACCGAGCCATCCAGCTCGGGGATGGCCACCATGATGGTGCTCTCGACCGGCAGCAGGCCACGTTGGCCATCGGCCCATTCGCCGAGGTTCTGGAATTCGAGCGGGTGCGCGGCGATGTAGGGCACATCGAGCGCGCCCAGCGTGGCCTCGGCCGCGCGCGCGTCGTTGTAGGCTGGGCCGCCCACCAGCGAAAACCCGGTCAGCGAAATCAGCGCGTCGATGCGCACCTGCTCGCCCTGGCGGAAGAACTGGTCGATGGCGGGACGCGCATCGAGGCCGCTGGCAAAAGCGGGGATCACGCGCAGGCCGCGCGACTGCAAGGCCTCGATGACGGCGTCGTAATGCGCGGTGTTGCCGGCCAGCAAATACGAGCGCAGCAGCAGCAGGCCCACGGCCGGGGCCTTGGCGTCCTGCGCCTTGGGCAGCTGCGTCAGCGCGGTGCCGATGCGGCCCTTGAGTTGCGGGTGGTACAGGCCCACCTCGGGGTACTCGATCGGTTCTTCGGGCTGGGCCAGCGCGCGCAGCGCCTCGCGCGGGCCCATGGCGTAGCGGTGCACCAGCGCCAGCACCATGTGCTCGATGTTGTGCTCGCAGCCGCCGAGCCAGTAGCGCATGGTCTGGAAGAACAGGCGCAGGTCTTGTGCGGTGCCGGGGATGAAGCGCAGCAGCTTGGGCAGGCGGCGCAGCATGGCCATTTGTTTGGCGCCGGCGTTTTGCGGGCCCTTGCCCTCGCCTTCGCCGCCCGACTTGGCGGTGGGGCGCAGTTTTTTGAGCACGGCCATCAGCCCGGTCGACTGCTGACCCACGGTGAATTTGCCCATGCGCGTGAGCGCCATCACCGGCGGGGCCGACATGATGCAGACCATGGCGTCGCAGCGCGCGCGCCGCGCCTGCAGCGCGTCGAGCACCGGCAGGAAATGGTCTTCCATGAACAGCATGCTGACGATCAGCAGGTCGGCGCGTTCGATCGCGGCATGGCAGTTGGCCAGGGCCTGGGCGTCGGCGCGCCAGTGGGCGGCGCTGTGCACCTCGAAACTCAGGCCAGGGATGCGGCGCGCCAGCCGCTGGGCCGCGCCACGCGCGGCGCTGGCCAGGTGGTGGTCCATGGTCAGCAGCACCACGCGCATGCGTGGCGTGCTGCTGGGGCCCGCCTCAGCGGCTGAAGTGGGCTTTGGCATCGTAGAGGGTCTCCACGGTGATGGTGGCCACGCCGCGCTCGCCGGCAAAGCGCTCGGTGTTGCGCCGGGCTTTGCCCCGCACGAAAAACGGGATCTTGCCGAGCTCGCGCTCGGCCTCGGGGCTCCAGGGCGGCAGCTCGCCGGTGGGCGCGATCAGGCGCGTGGGTGTTGGTTCTGCAGCGGCGGTGTCGGTGGTTGCGGGCGTTGCCGGGGCCACGGGCATGCCGTGCCCACCCAGGTGCGAGGGCGCGGCGCCGGCGTGGAATTCGAAGTCCTCGCGGAACATGCCGATCAGGTGTTCTTCTAGGCCCATCATCAGCGGATGGATCCAGGTGTCGAACAGCACGTTGGCACCTTCGACCCCCATTTGCGGCGCGTAGCGTGCCGGGAAGTCCTGCACATGCACCGGGGCCGAGATCACCGCACAGGGCAGGCCCAGGCGCTTGGCGATGTGGCGCTCCATCTGCGTGCCCAGGATCAGCTCGGGCTGCAGCGCCTCGATTTGCGCCTGCACGGCCAGGTAGTCGTCGGTGATCAACGCCGTCAGGCCCAGCTGTTTGGCCGCGTCGCGCACCTCGCGCGCGAACTCGCGCGCATAGGTGCCCAGACCGACCACCTCGAAGCCCATCTCTTCGTGGGCGATGCGGGCGGCGGCCACGGCGTGGGTGGCGTCGCCAAAAATGAAAACGCGTTTGCCGGTCAGGTAGGTCGAGTCGACCGAGCGGCTGTACCACTGCGCGCGCGCCGGCGACGCCTCGGGCACCGGCAGACCGGCGAGGCCGCAGACCTCGGCGATGAAGTCGCGCGTCGCGCCCAGGCCGATCGGTACCACGCGGGTGTAGGGCATCTGGTGCACCCGCTCGAGCCACTGCGCGGCGCTCAGCGCGGTCTCGGGGTAGAGCACCACGTTGAAGTCGGCCTCGGGCAGGCGGGCGATGTCGGCGGCGCTCGCGCCCATGGGCGCGGTCACGGCCACGTCGATGCCCAGGCTGTTCAGCAAACGCGTGATTTCGGTGGTGTCGTCGCGGTGGCGAAAGCCCAGCGCGGTCGGGCCCAGCAGGTTGCAGCAGGGGCGCGCGCGCGTGGGCTGCTCGGCCGCACGCGGCTGCACCAGGTGGCGCACCAGCTGGTAGAAGGTTTCGCTCGCGCCCCAGTTTTCCTTGCGCTGGTAAGAAGGCAGTTCCAGCGGCACCACCGGGATCGGCAGGTCCAGCGCGGCGGCCAGGCCGCCCGGGTCGTCCTGGATCAGCTCGGCGGTGCAGGAGGCACCGACCAGCATCGCACCGGGCGCGAATCGCGCGTGCGCCTCGCGCACCGCGGTCTTGAAGAGTTCGGCGGTGTCGCTGCCCAGGTCGCGCGCCTGGAAGGTGGTGTAGCTCACCGGCGGGCGGGCACCGCGCCGCTCGATCATGGTGAACAGCAGGTCGGCGTAGGTGTCGCCCTGTGGCGCGTGCAGCACGTAGTGCACGTCGGTGAGGCCGGTGGCCACGCGCATCGCGCCCACGTGCGGCGGGCCTTCGTAAGTCCAGAGCGTCAGTTGCATGGCGGGCCCCTCAGGCGGCTTTCTGGGCCAGACCGGCGTCGAGCGCTTGGCGCCGACGCAGCGGGCGGCTGAACAAGCCGGCCAGATCGCCCGCCTGTTCGTAGCCCTGGATGGGGGTGAAGACCAGCTCGATCGCCCATTTGGTCGACAGGCCTTGCGCTTCGAGCGGGTTGGCCAGGCCCAGGCCACACACGGTGAGGTCGGGCGCGTCTTGCAGGCAGCGTTCGAGTTGTTTGTCCACGTCCTGGCCTTCGCTCAGGCGTGTGCCGGCGGGCAGCAGCGCGAGCTCGGCCGCCAGGTGCTGGCGGTGCAAATACGGCGTGCCGACTTCGACCAACTGCATGCCCAGCTCACGCTGCAGGCAGCGCGCCAGCGGGATCTCGAGCTGTGAATCGGGGAAGAAAAACACGCGGCGGCCTTCGAGCCAGGGGCGGTGGGCCGCGAGGGCGCGCTGGCCGCGCTCGCGCGGCGCGCGGGTGACCTGCTCGAAGCGCTCGGGGGCCACGCCAAAGGCTGTGGCCGCGGCCTGCAGCCAGGCACTGGTGCCCTCGACGCCGAGCGGGAAGGGGGCCGGCAGCAGCTGGGCGCCGCGCCGCTCGAGCGCACGCGCGGTGTCGGCCAGGAAGGGTTGGGCCAGCAGCATCCGGGTGTTGGGGCCCACGGCGGGCAGCGCGGTGCTGC
>JBDLTR010000001.1:0-10921 GCA_039805705.1 Pseudomonadota bacterium | reverse complement strand
GCCCAGGTGGTGCGCGAAGCCCTGTCCCGCGCCGGCACCGATGGCAAGGACGTTGGCCATGTGGTGTTCGGCCATGTGGTCAACACCGAGCCCAAAGACATGTATTTGTCGCGCGTGGCGGCCATCAACGGCGGCTGCGCCGAAGGCACGCCCGCTTTCAACGTGAACCGCCTGTGCGGTTCGGGCCTGCAGGCCATCGTCAGCGCCAGCCAGTCCATCTTGCTGGGCGACTGCGACATCGCCATTGGCGGCGGCGCAGAAAACATGAGCCGCGCACCCTACGCCAGCCTCAGCTCGCGCTGGGGTGTGCGCATGGGCGACACCAAGATGGTCGACATGATGGTCGGCGCACTGCACGACCCCTTCCACAACATCCACATGGGCGTGACCGCCGAGAACGTGGCCGCCAAATATGGCATCACCCGCGAAATGCAGGACGCGGCTGCGGTCGAGAGCCACAACCGCGCCGAGAAAGCCACCGCGGCTGGCCTGTTCAAGGACCAGATCGTGCCCGTCATGCTCAAGAGCAAAAAAGGTGACGTGGCCTACGCCACCGACGAGCACTTCCGCACCGGCGCCACCATGGCCGATTTCGCCAAGCTCAAGCCGGTGTTCATCAAGGAAAACGGCACCGTGACCGCCGGCAATGCCTCGGGCATCAACGACGCCGCTGCCGCCGTGGTGCTGATGGAAGGCCAGACCGCCAAGGCCCGAGGCCTCAAGCCCCTGGGCCGCCTGGTGGGCTATGCCCACACCGGCCTGGACCCCAAGATCATGGGCGTGGGCCCGATCTCGGCCACGCAAGCCGTGCTCAAGAAAACCGGTCTGAGCGTCAAGGACCTGGACGTGATCGAGGCCAACGAAGCCTTTGCCGCCCAGGCCTGTGCCGTGACCAAAGAGCTGGGTCTGGACCCGGCCAAGGTCAACCCCAACGGCTCGGGCATTTCGCTGGGTCACCCGATCGGCGCCACCGGCGCGCTGATCACGGTCAAGGCCCTCTACGAGCTGCAGCGCATCCAGGGCCGCTACGCCCTGGTGACCATGTGCATTGGCGGCGGCCAAGGCATTGCCGCGATCTTCGAGCGCATGTGATCCTTCGGGCTCGACCCACGAAAAAGGGCGCCTCGGCGCCCTTTTTTCATGCCCCAACAGAAGCTGGGTCGTCGAGGAAACCGCCGGCACGCAAGGTGACCACCAGCGTGTCACGCCAGCCCACCTCGCCGCTGGGCTGGATGGGTGTGGTTTCGTGGATCACACGCTGGTCGTCCAGCAGGAGCAAGGACCAGGGCTCGGTCAAGGTGAAGCGCTGGCCACGCGGGCTGTCGATGTCAAACACCCGCGTCTCACCGCCCTTGATGCCGTGGCGGCCCACCAGGAAGACCGCCACCCAATTGACGCCATCGCGGTGCGCGCCTTCGGGCGTGGGGCGGCCGATGCCATCGGTCGTGTCGATGCGGAACTGGTGCACCTCGGCGAACCAGGGCTGCGCGCCCTGCAGCTGCGAGGCCACCGCCCCCAACCAGCCCAGCAGCTGCTGCCACACTGGCTGGGCCAACACGGGCGCAGCCACCGGTTCGAACCAACGCTGCATGCCCCCGTGCAGCGCGTTGTAAGACAAGGGCTGCCAGTGCGCACGGTGCGGCACAGCCCGTGCTGCAGGGCCCTCGACCACCAGGCTGGCGTGGCGGCGGCGGCGATAACGCCCGCCGTCTTTGAGGTACTGGTCCGGCGGCAAGTCGTTCCAACTGTCCGCCAGCGCCTGCAGCTGGGCCGGTGCAACCCCCGCCAAAGCCGCCACCGACCCCGCGTCCAGCACGGCAAAGCCGTGGCTGCGCAGCTGGGGCAACAGCTGCTCTGAGGGCGTCAAAGGCGGCGACAGGGTCGGCATGGGCATGGCAAAGCGATCCAGGCAAAAACCCGAGCATACCCTTGGTCCCCGCCACCACCGGCTGGGGCACCTGATGTGGATCAAACGCGCGCGGGCACGGCGCGCTTAGGCTGGTGGCCTCGCGCACCAAGGACACCCCATGACCACCCTGCCCTGGACCGAAGCCCTCCGCCTGGGCTTGCCGGAAATCGACCACACCCACCAGGCCTTTGTGACGATGCTGGCCGAGGCCGAGTCCGCACCAGACGCCGAACTGCCCGAGCGCTGGCAAGCCCTGATCGCCCACACCGAGGCCCACTTCTCACAAGAAGACCGCTGGATGCAACAAACCGGTTTTTCCTCGGCCGGGGTCCACATGGGCCAACACCACGCGGTCTTGCAAGCCATGCGCGGCGCCCAGGTGCTGGGAGAGCGCGGGCAATGGGAGGAGTTGCGCGGCATGGTCAGCGACTTGGCCGCCTGGTTCGGCCAACATGCCCAAATCATGGACGCGGCCATGGCTTTGCACCTGCGCAGTGTCGGCTACGATCCTGCCACTGGCCAGGTGCACTTGCCTGAGGCCAGCCTGCCCCCTGTGTGAACCCCGCCCAGGCCCCGACAGGGGCTGCCACGACGTGACCGCTCTCGTGCTTGCCTTGTTGATCCTGTGCCTGGGCCTGGCCCTGGCGCTGCGACCCTGGCGCTTGTTGCGCTGTGAGGCCCTGCTCAGCCCCATGCTGGCCTGCCTGGTGCTGCTGCCTTGGTTGTGGGCTTTGCCGCGTTTGCACGCCATGCCTTTGCAACTGCAGCTGAGCGGTGCGGTGATGGCCACGCTCTGCCTGGGCTGGCCCTTGGCCGTGCCCACGCTGGTGCTGGTCGCGCTGATCGCCGATGGGCTGGCGCCACAGCCCTGGCCGGAGGTGCTCGGCCAAGCCTTTTACCTGGGGGTGCTGCCCGCCAGCCTGACCCTGGGCCTGGGCGCGGTTTTGCGGCGTTACTTGCCGGCGCACCCGTTCATCTACATCCTGGGCCGCGGCTTTCTGGGGGCGGCGGCCTGCATGTTTGGGGCGCGCGTGGCCATGACCCTGCTCGCAGCGCCCGCCTTGCCGGTGGGCACGGGTTTGTCGCTGGTGGCGGACTGGCTGATGGCCTGGGGCGACGCTTTCCTGACCGGTTTGATCACCGCGATCCTGGTGGCGTTTCGGCCGCAGTGGCTGGCGACCTGGTCAGACCCGTTGTACCTGCGCCCGCCACCGGCTTGAGGTCTCAGGCCAGGGTCTGCAAGGCCATGGCCTGCGCCAGCAGCGCGTAGGAGTGGCGCTGCGCGTCAGGGTCGTGGGTCCAGGTGATCACCACCAACTCGTCCACCGCCAGTTCGCGCGCCAAGGCCCGCAGCTTGGCGCTCACGGTCTCGGCCGAGCCCACCAGCGACTGCGCGCGCAGACGGTCCAAGGCCAGCTGCTCGGCCACGCTGTAAGCGCGCACCGCCTGCTGCGGCGGCAGCAGCGGCCCGAGCCGCCCGAGGTTGCGGTCCATGCGCCAGCGCGCGCGGCTCTCGAACAAGCGCCAGGCCTCTTCGTCGGTGTCGGCCGCCAAGGCCCACACGCACACCGTGGCCTGGGGTTTGGCCAGTCTGGCGCTGGGCCGGAAAGTCTCGCGGTAAATCGCCAAGGCCTCGTGCGCGCCCTGGCCATCGGTGATGAACCAGGCGAACGCATAAGGCAGGCCCAGGTGGGCCGCGAGCTGGGCACCGTAGTCGGAGCTGCCCAGCATCCACAGGTCTGGCGCGGTGTCCGCTTGCGGGTAGGCATGGATGCCGTGACCAGGGTGGCCCGGCGGCAAGTCTTGCCCCAAGACCCAGGCTTGCAGCTCCATCACCTGCTGCGGGAAACGCTCGGCCGCGCGGCGGTCGGGGTTGAGCACGGCGGCGGTGCGGCCATCGCTGCCCGGCGCGCGGCCCACGCCCAGATCGATGCGGCCGGGCGCAAGCGCATCGAGCGCGCGAAACTGCTCGGCCACTTTGAACGCGGCGTAGTGCGGCAGCATCACCCCCGCGCTGCCGATGCGGATGCGCTGGGTGCGCGCGGCGATCGCGGCCATCAGCACTTCGGGCGCGGTGCCCACGATGCTGGGGTGGCTGTGGTGTTCGCTGACCCAAAAACGGTGGTAGCCCCAGGCTTCGGCGTCTTGGGCCAGCTGCAGGGTCTGGCGCAGGGCCGCGTCTTGGCCGCGGCCGGCGGTGGCGATCGATTGGTCGAGGATGGACAAACGCAGTGTCATGGTGTTCACAGGGCCGCTCAGGCGGTGTTCTCGGCTTCTTGCAGGGCGCGCCACATGACCTTGCCACTGCCGCTCTTGGGGAGTGCGTCGACGAACTGCACCACTCGCGGGATCTTGTAGACGGCCATGTGCTCGCGGCACCAGTCGATGATGTCCTGCTCACTCACTTGGCCCTGGTGGCTGGCGCGCAGCACCACCACGGCCTTGACCGACTCGCCGCGGTAGGCGTCTTGGGTGGCGATGATGCAGGCCTCCTGGATCGCCGGGTGTTTGAACATCAACGCCTCGACCTCGGCCGGCCAGACCTTGAAGCCGCTGGCATTGATCATGCGCTTGAGGCGGTCGGTCATGAAGAAGTAGCCGTCCTGGTCGACGCGGCCCATGTCGCCGGAGCGGAAAAAGCGCTTGCCGTCGAGTTCAAAGAACGCTTGTTCGGTGGCCTCGGGGCGCTTCCAGTAGCCCTGGAAGACCTGCGGCCCATGGATCACGATCTCACCCGATTCGCCGACCGGCAATTCGCGCAGCGTCTCGGGGTCGACCACGCGCGCATCGACGCTCATGAAGGGGATGCCCAGGCATTGCTGCTTGGGGTGGTCAGGCGGGTTGCTGTGCGAGGGCGCAGCGGTTTCGGTGAGGCCATAGCCCTCGATGTAACGCAGACCGAACTGCGCCTGCAGGCGCTGCGCCACCGCTTCGGGCATGGCCGCGCCACCACCGCCGATGTAGACCAGACTGCTGAGGTCGTAGCGGTCCAGGTGGGGGCTGCCCAGCAGGTCGATCACCATGGTCGGGATGTTGGTCCAGTGCGTGACCTTCCACTGGGAGATCAGATGGCCCGCCAAATCACGGTCCCAGCGCGGCATCACCACCATGGTGGCGCCCATCAGCACGCACGCGTGCATGAGGCTGACCATGCCGGTGATGTGGAACATGGGCACCACGCACAGCGTGACGTTTTCGGCCGTGCCATTGCCCCATGTGCTGGTGGCCAGGGCGTTGTGCATGATGCTGCTGTGGGTGTGCATGCAGCCCTTGGGCAGGCCGGTGGTGCCGCTGGTGTAGGGCAGGATCGCCAAGTCCTCGGGGCCGGCACTGGCCGGTGCCAGGCTTTGGCCATGCGGCTCGGCCATGAGGTTGGACCAGGCATGCGCCTGCCCCGCCTCGAGTGTCGGCAAGGGGTGCGGCGTCAACAACCAGCTGCGCCAGGCCTCGGGCAGCTCCTGTGGCGCCAGCGTGGCCGGATCGAACACATCGGTGAATTGCGTGACCAGCAGATGCGTGAGCGCCTGCTCGCGCGGCAAGGCATTGCTGGCCTTGGCCAGCTCCACCGCCAAGTCGCCGGTGGTGACCGCGACCTTGACATCCGGGTCCAGGATGTAGTGCTGCAGCTCGTCGGCCTTGTTCATCGGGTTGACCGGCACCACCACCGCATCCAGCCGCAAGATCGCAAAGTGCGTGATCACCAGCTGCGGACAGTTTTGCATGTCCAGCAACACACGGTCGCCGCGGCGCACCCCCAAGCGCGCCAAGTGCCCCGCCAGCTGTTCGCAGGCCTGCACCATGGCGCGGTAAGTCCAGCTGCGGCCCATGAAGACCATCGCGGTTTTTTCGGGGTAGCGCCAGGCGCTGACTTGCAGGTTGAGCCACAAGGATGTGGCTGGCGGCCGCATCTGCGTGGGCAAACGGGCGGGCCAGAAAGCGGCGTGACGCATCATCGACAAGTCTCCTGAATGCTCCGCATGTTAATCAGAGCCCACCGGGTCGATGCCATCGCCTTTGTCACTGCAGAGACGCGGACCATTTGATTTCTCTTTTTTGTTAATTATTTAAAATTTAGATGCTTTAGTAGCGACATTAATGCTTTTAAATGCGTACTTGCGATTAAAATTCTCGGATGCAAACACCCAACGCCACCGACGCACCCGAAGACTACTGTGGGACCACCTATGCCGCCAAACTGCTGGGCTTGTCGGTGGGCACCATCCAAACGCTGGTTGAAAAGAACGAATTGCAAGCCTGGAAAACGCAGGGCGGGCACCGACGCATTTCCATGCCCTCCATCCGCGAGTACCAACGCCGGCACAACATGCTGATCCACCCGCTGCTGGCGCGCGATCCGCGGCTCAAAGTGCTGCTGGTCGAAGACGATACCGTCACCCGCGAGATGCTCAAGGACTTCTGCAGCCGCAGCGCCATGCCGGTGGACTGCACCGCGATGGCGTCGGGCCTGGAAGCCTTGATCGACATCGCGAGCATTCGCCCCGACGTCTTGATCGCCGATCTGAACATGCCGGGCATCGATGGCTTCGAACTGCTGCGCACCTTGCGCAACAACCCGATGTTCAGCAAGATGACCTGCATGGTCATTTCGGCGTTGAGCGCTGAGGACATTGAATCGCGCGGCGGCTTGCCCGAAGGCACCATCTTCATGGCCAAACCCGTCAACATGCATTGGTTCAACGGGTTCTTTTCCGCGCTTCTGGCCAGCCGGCAAGCCCAGGCGCCGCTCACCGTTTGAGTGACAGAGACCCTGAGCACAAGTCGCGACCTCGGTCAGCGGCTTTTTTCATGCCTGAAGAGCACTGGGCTGGTGACCCATCAAAAGAAACGGGCCCATCGATCGATGGGCCCGTTCAGGTTTGGTCGGCGTGGCGGGATTCGAACTCGCGACCCCTTGCACCCCATGCAAGTGCGCTACCAGGCTGCGCTACACGCCGAAACATCAATTATACAAGGAGAAGAACGTCAGACCGTGAGCAGCGAGCGAATTTCTTGCAGGGCATGGTGCAAATCTTGCGCACTGCCCGCCTCGAGCGGCGCACCCGTTGAGAACACCTCGATGGGTCCCGACTCGATCATCGCTGCGGGGACGTGAGCGCGCTCACCGGGTGCGGTCTCTTGCAGCTTGTTGCGCGCGCCGCTGATGGTGAAACCCTGCTCGTACAACAACTCGCGGATGCGGCGAATCATCAGCACCTCATGGTGCTGGTAATAGCGGCGGTTGCCACGGCGCTTGATCGGACGCAGCTGTGTGAACTCTTGCTCCCAGTAGCGCAGCACATGGGTTTTGACACCGCACAACTCGGCCACTTCACCGATGGTGAAGTAGCGTTTGGCCGGGATCGGGGGCAAGGGTGCGTCCATGGGCTCTGACAAGCAAAGAGGCGTGAGCTTACTGCATTCGTGCCGCGGCGTCACGGGCAACGGCACGACTTTGTGACGGTCGTTCAGGTCATGAAAAAAGCCGCTGCGATTGCAGCGGCTTTTGTTTGGCGGAGTGGACGGGACTCGAACCCGCGACCCCCGGCGTGACAGGCCGGTATTCTAACCAACTGAACTACCACTCCTGGTTGGTAGTGACGTTCGCCATGCCGCCGGAGCAACCTGGCCAAGTGCCACAAAACTTGGCGACCCTACGGGGATTCGAACCCCGGTACTCACCGTGAAAGGGTGATGTCCTAGGCCTCTAGACGATAGGGTCAAAACCTGGACTTCTCGAACCATGTGGTGGAGGTAAACGGGATCGAACCGATGACCTCTTGCATGCCATGCAAGCGCTCTCCCAGCTGAGCTATACCCCCATTTGGAACATCACTGAGCGTTGCCGCTCTATGCTGCACCTCGTTGGTGTCGAGAAATGGATTATAGACAGATTTTTCAGCCTTTCGCAAGGCGGCTCAAAACTTTTTCGCGGCCGCACAGCCACAGCACCTGGTCCACCGAAGGCGTCTGCGGCGTGCCCATCACGAGGACGCGCACAGGCATGGCCAGCTGCGGCATTTTCAAACCCGCACTGGCCAACACCTCTTTGAAGGCAGCGCCGATGGCCGCCGCACTCCATTCCACCGTTTGCAGCTTGGCGGCCAAAGCGGCCAAGGCCGGCCTGACGGCGGGCGTGAGGTGTTGGGCCAGGTCTTCGGGCTGGGGCTCGACCTCGCCGTAAAACGCGCGCACCCAAGTGGCCAGCGCGACCAAGGTGTCGCAGCGGTCTTTGAACAAGCCACAGATGCCCACCAAGCGTTCATCCGTGTCCAGGCCTTGCAGGTGAGCTTGCACACGCTGGGCCAGCTCGGCATCGGGCATGGCCTTGAGGTGCTGGGCATTGACCCACAGCAGCTTGGCCGCGTCCCACTGCGCCGGGCTCTTGGACAGGTGCGTGCCGTCGAACCACTGCACCATTTGCGCCAGGCTGAAGATCTCGTCGTCGCCGTGGCTCCAGCCCAGGCGCGCGAGGTAGTTGTTCATGGCCTCGGGCAGGTAGCCAGCATCGGCGTAGTTCGACACCGCAACGGCACCACGGCGCTTGGACAGTTTTTGCCCGTCGTCGCCCAGGATCACGGGCAAGTGGCCAAACTGCGGCAGCGCCGCGCCGAGCGCGCGGTAGATGTTGATCTGCCAAGGCGTGTTATTGATGTGCTCGTCGCCACGAAACACATGGCTGATGGCCATGTCCCAGTCGTCCACCACCACCGCGAAGTTGTAGGTGGGCACGCCATCTGCCCGCTGGATGATCAGGTCGTCGATTTCGGTGTTGCTGATGCTGATCGGGCCCTTGACCAGATCGTCCCAAGTCACCACACCGTCGACCGGGTTGGCAAAACGGATGACGGGCTTGACGCCTTCGGGAATGGGCGGCAACACCTTGCCCGGCGCAGGGCGCCAGGTGCGGTCGTACAGGCGCTTTTCGCCACGCGCTTCCTGCGCGGCCTTCATGGCTTCGAGGTCCTCGGGCGTGCAGTAGCAGCGGTAGGCGGTGCCAGCCGCGAGCATCTGGTCGATCACCGCCTGGTAGCGCTCAAGGCGCTGCATCTGGTAGATGGGGCCCTCGTCATAGCCCAGACCCAGCCAGTGCATGGAGCGCAGGATCTGGTCCACCGAGTCTTGCGTCGAACGGGCGACGTCGGTGTCTTCGATGCGCAACACGAACTCGCCGCCGTGGTGGCGGGCGTAAGCCCATGAGTAGAGCGCGGTGCGGGCGGTCCCCAGATGAAGAAAGCCCGTCGGCGAGGGGGCAATGCGGGTGCGGATCTTGGTCATGCTGGTCACAAAGTGTCGAGGCCACGCAGCAGGTCGGCCTTGAGGTCGTCCAGGTGCTCCAGACCCACGGCCACGCGGATCAGGTTTTGCTGGATGCCGGCGGCCAGACGCTGTGCTTCGGTCAGGCGACCGTGCGAGGTACTGGCGGGCTGGGTGATGATGGTCTTCACATCGCCCAAATTGGCGGTCACCGACAGCAGCTGCGTGCTGTCGATCACGTGGAAAGCATTGCGGCGGCCGGCTTCGGGCGTCTCGCCCACCACATCGAAGGACACCACAGCCCCGCCCAGGCCAGACTGCTGCGCCATGGCCAGGGCGTGCTGCGGATGGCTGGGCAGGCCCGGGTAATACACGCGCGCCACTTTGGGGTGCGCCTCCAGCCAGGCGGCCAGCGCCAGCGCACGGGCCGACTGCGCCTGCATGCGGATGCCCAAGGTCTCCATGCCTTTGAGCACCACCCAAGCGTTGAAGGGCGACAGGCTCATGCCGGCGCTGCGCATGACCGGGATGAAGACGTCCTTGACCAGCTTTTCGCTCGCGCACAAGGCGCCCGCCACCACCCGACCCTGGCCATCCAGGTACTTGGTGCCCGAATGCACCACGATGTCGGCACCCAGTGCAATCGGGCGCTGCAAGGCCGGCGTGCAAAAACAGTTGTCCACCGCCAACACGGCGCCACTGCTGTGTGCGATGTCGGCCAAGGCGCGGATGTCGCAGACCTCGGTCAGCGGGTTGGTCGGCGTCTCGGCAAACAGCAACTTGGTGTTGGGCTGCACCGCGGCCTGCCAGGCCGCCACATCGGTTTGCGGCACAAAGGTGCTTTGCACGCCGAACTTGGCGAACTCCGAACCGATCAGCTTGAGTGTGGAACCGAACACCGATTGCGAGCACACCACATGGTCCCCCGCTTTGAGCAGGCCCATGCACAGCAGCAGCACGGCCGACATGCCACTCGAGGTGGAAATGCACGCCTCGGCGCCTTCCAGCGCGGCCAGGCGGGTTTCCATGCTGGCGTTGGTCGGGTTGGTGAAACGCGAATAGATGTAGCCGTCTTCCAGACCCGAGAAGCGGCGCGCCGCCGTCTCGCTGTCGGGCTGGGTGAAGCTGGAGGTCAGAAACAAGGCCTCGGAGTTTTCTCCGTACTGCGATTTGTCGACCGCCGCGCGCACCGCGAGGGTGTCGGTGTGCAAACCTGGGGGCAAAGGGCGTTGGGTCATGGCATTCACTCCGTCGCGTTGGGCAAGGCCAGGCGCGAATTGTCGGCATCGCCTTCTTCGACCTTGAGGCGGTTCTCGTTGAGGCGCACGATGTCATCGGCCGACACGTCACCGGTCACGTAGACACCATCGAAACACGAGGCGTCAAAACCCGTCAGCGCCTTGGCACCGGCGACCCGCGCCTGAGACACCGCCTGTTTCATGGCTGCCACATCCTGGTAAATCAGCGCGTCACAGCCGATGATCTGGCGCACTTCCTCGATGGAGCGGCCATGCGCCACCAACTCGTCCTTGGTCGGCATGTCGATGCCGTACACATTGGGGTAGCGCACCGGGGGTGCGGCGCTGGCCATGTAGACCTTGCGCGCGCCGGCGTCGCGTGCCATCTGCACGATTTCTTTGCTGGTGGTGCCGCGCACGATCGAATCGTCCACCAGCAGCACATTGCGGCCCTTGAATTCGCTGCTGATCACGTTGAGTTTCTGGCGCACCGATTTTTTGCGCACCGCCTGCCCGGGCA